>NZ_CAXUCH010000193.1:0-8519 GCF_964249325.1 uncultured Mycobacterium sp.
GCTCCGTCGCCACTGCACCGTCGGAGCCGGCGCGCTTGGCTGCATCGACAGCACTCGCTTTGCCGTTGCCGCCGGCCTTGGCCGCGGCCTTCGCAGCAGCGGCTTTCCCACCGCCGAACGATTCACGCAGCCGACGCGCGACGGGCGCTTCCACCGTCGACGACGCCGATTTGACGAATTCGCCCTGTTCGCTTAGCCGGGCGAGAACTTCCTTACTGGTAACACCGAGTTCCTTGGCCAACTCGTGTACGCGGGCCTTGCCTGCCACTACTTCTCCTGTCCATGAGGCGACAGCGGTGGTGGGCCGCGCCTCGGGTATTAGCTATGACGCATGGTCATCGGGACTTCACGGTGTACTCATGTTCTTTGCTACCTGTTCTGTTGCCGCGGTGATCGAGCGTACTTAAAAAGTCCAAGTACTCGACCAGCGCGGAGGCGTCCGGTGAACCGGTGATGCGCAGCGCTCGGGCGAAGGCTCGCCGCCGGATCGCTTCCCGCGCGCATTGCGGAACGGGATGCAGCCACGCACCCCGCCCCGGAAGGGTACCTGCTGGATCAACGATCACGGCATATTTGCCGTTCCCGTCCGACACAGCTACCACGCGAAGCAGTTCGACGGCCAACTCTCGCTTTCGGCAGCCGACACATGTACGCACCGGTCCATCGGTGCGCCGATGCGCCGACCCCGAAGTCTCGCGCTGGATCACGGCACAGTCTACCGCCACCGCAGCCACACTCTGAACCACCCGGGAGGCTGCGCCCGCGCGGCGATCACGCTCAGCGGTCGTGCGCCATCCCGTGACTGGCGCCGTGGTCGGGTTGGCTCGCCGGATGCGCCGGTGTGTCGCCGCGGATGTCGATTCGCCAGCCGGTGAGCCGCGCCGCCAGCCTGGCGTTTTGCCCTTCCTTCCCGATGGCCAGCGACAGCTGGAAATCGGGCACCACCACCCGGGCGGCGTGCGCCGCCTCGTCGATCACCGACACCGAGACAACTTTCGCCGGCGACAATGCGTTGGCGACGAAACGGGCCGGGTCCTCGTCGTAGTCGATGATGTCGATCTTTTCCCCGGAAAGCTCGCTCATCACGTTGCGCACCCGCTGCCCCATCGGCCCGATGCAGGCGCCCTTGGCGTTCAAGCCCGGAACGTTCGACCGCACGGCGATCTTCGAGCGGTGGCCGGCTTCGCGGGCTACCGCGACGATCTCCACCGACCCGTCGGCGATTTCGGGAACTTCCAACGAGAACAGCTTGCGGACCAGGTTGGGGTGGGTGCGCGACAAGGTGATCACCGGTTCGCGGGCACCACGGGTCACCCCGACCACATAGCAGCGCAGCCGGTTGCCGTGCTCATAGGTCTCCCCGGGAACCTGTTCGGCGGCCGGGATCACACCCTCGGAGCCCTTGGTTTCACTGCCCAGCCGCACGACGACCAGACCGCGGGCATTGGCGCGGCTGTCGCGCTGGATCACCCCGGCGACGATCTCGCCCTCTCGGGTGGAGAACTCGCCGTAGTTGCGCTCGTTCTCGGCGTCCCGTAGCCGTTGCAGGATCACCTGGCGGGCAGTGGTGGCCGCGATCCGCCCGAATCCCTCAGGTGTGTCGTCCCATTCGCTCAGGACGTTGCCGTCCTCGTCGGTTTCGCGGGCGATTACCCGCACCACACCGGTTTTGCGGTCGATGTCGATTCGCGCGTCGGGCTGGTGTCCTTCGGTGTGCCGGTAGGCGGTGAGCAGCGCGGATTTGATGGTGTCGACGACGACGTCCACCGAAATGCCTTTGTCCGCTTCGATCGCGTGCAGCGCGGCCATGTCGATGTTCATGTCCCGGCCTCCGTTCCCGCGCCCATAGTCGCCAGCTCCAACTCTCGCTGGCTGGGCGGCGAAAACTCGACCTGCACAACGGCTTTCGCGATTTCGTCCAGCGAGACCTCGCGCACGGTCCAGTCGCGGCCACGGTCGTCGCGGACCACCAGCATGACCGTGCTGCCGTGCGTCTCGCCGACCCGACCGACCAGCTGCGATCCGTCTGCCAGTGTCAATTGAACCTTGCGGCCGCGCGCGCGCCGGAAGTGTTTCTCCCTGGTCAGCGGCCGTTCGACACCGGGCGAACTGACCTCGAGGACGTACTGACCTCGGATGCTTTCGACACGGTCCAGCAACCTCGATGCGGTATGTGACAACGCGGTGATGGTGTCTAGGTCAAGCGGTTCGTCGCCGTCGGCGATGACCGCAATCAGGGGCGGGCGGCGTCGCGTGTCGATGACGACGTCTTCGACCTCGTAACCGGCGCGCGCGAACTCTCCATCGAGTAGCTCGATTACCTCATTCTGCGAAGGCAGCCCCGTGGTCACGGCGAGCTCCTCATCTTGAGTTGTCCAGTCATCGGCTGGATGTCGCCGGATGGAGCGCCGCTGGCGACCCTCCGGCGCGCACCAGTCGGCGTTCCAGGGGAATCAGCTATCAACGATACGCCAGGAAACGCATCTCAGC
Source organism: uncultured Mycobacterium sp. (assembly GCF_964249325.1). Taxonomy (NCBI): domain Bacteria; kingdom Bacillati; phylum Actinomycetota; class Actinomycetes; order Mycobacteriales; family Mycobacteriaceae; genus Mycobacterium; species uncultured Mycobacterium sp. The sequence continues at coordinate 2,491 of NZ_CAXUCH010000193.1, forward strand.
GGCGATCGCAGCTGCCGGACCGCGACTCGTCCGGCGTCTTCGCGGCCGGCGAGCAATGGCAGGATGTTGCTGTGCCAAGCGCAGTGCCAGTCGTGAGCAGGAGACGCATACTGGTCGGCGGCGCCGCGTTTGCCGTGCTCGGGGCGGTCGCGTCGGCGTGCGGCTCTCCACCGCCCCCTCCCAATGTCGACGATCTGGAATCGCAGTCGAAGCTGGCGCGACACGACAGCGAACTGGCCGCCGCAACGGCCGCCGCGAGCGAGTCGCCGCAAATGGCCGCCGCGTTGCAGGAGGTAGCGGCGGAGCGTTCCCGGCATGCGGTGGAGCTGGAAACCGAGATTCAGCGCGTCACCGGGCGGACGACAACCACCTCGAGCCCATCGCCCAGCCCGACTCCCAGTCCGGCTGCGGCACCGCCGCCGTCGCTGGCCGATGTGGTCGACTCGCTGCGGACATCCGCCGACTCGGCCACTGGACTGGCGATCGCGTCGTCGGGCTATCGTGCCGGGCTGCTGGCATCGATCGCCGCCGCATGTACCGCGGCCTATACGGTCGCGCTGGTGCCGAAAGCGTCGACGCCGTGACGTCGGCCGAACCGACCCAAACCACCAGCACATCGGCCCGGCCGAGCGACCCCGAGGACGCCGCCCTGTGCGACGCGCTGGTCATCGAGCATTCGGTGGTCTACGGCTACGGCATCGTGTCGGCGCATAGCACGCCCGATCTCAACGCGATGGTCTCGGAAGCACTCAACCAGCATCGCCGGCGTCGCGACGCGGTGATCGCGATGCTGGCAGCGCGTTCGGTGACCGGGCCCGTCGCGGCTGCCGGCTATCAGCTGCCCTTCCCGGTGAACAACGCGACCGATGCCGCGCGCTTGGCGGTGCGGATGGAAAACGATGCGGCGGTCGCCTGGCGCGCTGCGGTCGAGCAGGCCAAAGCTCCGGATCGCCGCTCGTTCGCGATCACGGCGCTGACGCAAAGCGCGGTGATGGCGGCCCGGTGGAACCGGGTGCTGGGCGCCTGGCCGATGACCAAGGCGTTCCCGGGCGGCACCGAATAGGCGGTTTGGGCGTCGAGTCTGCGTTCACTGCATCGAGTCTGCGGCTGTGGCACCCAGCCTGCGGCCATGGCGGGCAATCCGCGCCGGCCCACGCCATAGGAGCAGACTCGACGCGCTCAGCGCAGGCTCGACGCGCTCAGCGCAGACTCGACAGGTCCGCGGTTAGCCGGATATCGCCGCCGTGACATCGGTGGCCAGCGAGACACCGACTGCCAGCTCGCGGGTTTGGCCGCTGAAGCGGTTGCGCAGCTCGACCACGCCGTCGGCCCAGCCCCGCCCCACCACCACGATCCACGGCACACCCAGCAGTTCGGCGTCCTTGAACTTCACCCCGGGCGACGCTTGGCGGTCGTCGAGCAGCACCTCGATGCCTAACCGGTCCAGGTCGGCGGCCAGACTGGTGGCCCCCGCGCGGGCCTCTGCGTCCTTGTTGGCGATCACCAGGTGCACGTCGAACGGCGAAACGCTGGACGGCCAGCGCAGGCCCAGCTCGTCGTGGTGCTGCTCGGCGATGACGGCCACCAGCCGGGACACCCCAATGCCGTACGAGCCCATGGTCAGCCGCACCGGTTTGCCGTCTTCGCCGAGCACGTCGACGGTGAAGGCATCGGTGTATTTGCGGCCGAGCTGGAAGATGTGGCCGATCTCGATGCCGCGGGCGGACACCAGCGGTCCGGCGCCGTCGGGAGAGGGGTCGCCGTCGCGCACTTCGGCGGCTTCGATGGTGCCGTCGGCGGTGAAGTCACGGCCGGCCACCAGCCCGACGACATGCTTGCGTTCCTCGTCGGCTCCGGTGATCCAACTGGTACCGTCGACCACCCGCGGGTCCACCAGATAGCGAATGCCGTTCTTGTGCAGTGCGTTTGGACCGATGTAGCCCTTCACCAGAAACGGGTGCTTGGAAAAGTCCTCGTCGTCGAGCAGCTTGTACTCGGCCGGGTCTAGCGCGGCGGCCAGCCGGCGGTCGTCGACCTCACGGTCGCCGGGCAGCCCGATGCCCAACAGCTCCCACTCCGCGCCCGGCCGGCGCACCTTGAGCATCACGTTCTTCAGGGTGTCGGCGGCGGTGACGGTGCGACCGAGGTTGGCGCCGTTGGCCCACTCGACCAGGGTGGCGATGGTCGGGGTGTCGCCGGTGTCGTACACCACCGGCGGCGGTAGCCCGTCGATAGGCAACGATTCCGGGCGCGAGGTGACCACGGCCTCGACGTTGGCGGCGTAACCGGATTCCACGCAGCGCACAAACGTGTCCTCGCCGGACGGGCTCTCGGCCAAAAACTCCTCTGAGGCGCTGCCGCCCATCGCTCCCGATACCGCCGACACGATGACATAGCGCACCTGCAACCGGTCGAACATGCGCTGGTAGGCCTCGCGGTGCGCGTGGTAGGCGGCTTTGAGCCCGGCGTCGTCGATGTCGAAGGAGTAGGAGTCTTTCATCAGGAATTCGCGGACCCGCAGGATGCCGGCACGCGGGCGAGGCTCGTCGCGGTACTTGTTCTGGATCTGGTAGAGCACCAACGGGAAGTCTTTGTAGGAGCTGTATTCGCCTTTGACGGTCAGGGCGAACAGCTCTTCGTGTGTCGGGCCGAGCAGATAGTCGTTGCCACGGCGATCCTTGAGGCGAAACACGCTCTCGCCGTATTCGGTCCACCGGTTTGTCGCCTCGTAGGGAGCTCGCGGCAGCAGCGCGGGGAACAGGATCTCCTGCCCACCGATCGCGTTCATCTCTTCGCGGACGACGCGCTCGATCTTGCGCAGCACCCTTAGGCCCAGCGGCAGCCAGCTGTACAGGCCAGGGCCGACCGGCCGGATATAGCCGGCGCGGATCAGCAGCTTGTGGCTGGGAACTTCGGCGTCGGCGGGATCGTCACGCAGCGTGCGCAAGAAGAGCTGGGACATCCGGGTGATCACAGCGGGCAAGCCTAGTCAAGCTTGAGGCGCTCCCCGGCGGTGCCTAGCGGGCGTCGGCTGAGGGGCGCCGCGCAGCCAGATTGCGGCCATAACCGCGAGACTGCGGTGACCGCGTGAATCCGCCGCGCTTGCGCTCGCCGTGAGCGCAGTCTCGATGGGATTACGTCAGCCGTCGGCTTACAGCTCTCCGGCCTCGAGGGCGTCTTTGACTTCTTGCGCGTGCGCCACTTGTGCCGCGGAGTAGCCGATCAGCAGCGCCGCGCCGCCGACGATGACCGCCACCCCCGCCACCCACAGCAGGCCGTAGGTGTAGCCGTGGTCGAGCGCATGCAACTGCGCGGCGTTCATGTATTTCACCGGGCCGGTGGTGCCGCCCAGGTAGAGGGTGCGCGAGGTGATGACGGCCTGGATGATGGCCAGCACCACTGGGCCGCCCAGGTTCTGCAGCATCAACACGATCGCTGAGGTCGGCCCGATCCGGTCGAATCCAACGCCGGCGATCGCCGACAGCGCCAACGGGACGACGATCAGGCCGATCCCGATCCCGCCGATGACGATCGGCATCACGAGGTTGGGGAAATACGGCATGCCCCCATTGAGGCTCGAGCCGTACAGCATCGCGCCCAGCACCAGCACACCGCCGGCTATCACCACCACGCGCGGCGGGAACCACGACACCAGCTGCGACGATGCGCCTAAGCCGATGCCCATCGCAATGGCAAACGGGATGAAGCCGACGCCTGCTCGCAGCGCGCTGTAGCCCATGATGTCCTGCACGTACAGGCCGATCAGCACAGTCAGCGTGAACAGCACGCCGCCGGCCAGGAAGATGGCCGCGAACGTGGCCAGCCGGTTGCGATCGAAGAACAGGTCGAAAGGCACGATCGGGTTCTCGGCCGTGCGCTCGACGATCGCGAACGCGATGAACGCGGCGACCGCCACCACACCAGACCCAATCGTGACGGTGGAAATCCACCCCTTTTCCGGGCCCTTCGAGAAGCCGAACACCGCCGCGGTACACACCACCGTGGCCAGCACGGCTCCCATCGCGTCGAGCTTCATCCGCTCCCTGTAGGTTTCCCGCAGCGTGATGCGGGCCAGGTACAGCATGACCAGCCCGATCGGCACGTTGACCAAAAACGCCAGCCGCCACGACACCTCGGTGAGCGCTCCGCCGACCACCAGGCCCATCACCGAGCCGACGCCGGTCATCGCGCCGAACACCGCCGTCGCGGCGTTGCGTGCCGGGCCCTTCGGGAAGGTGGTGGCGATCAGCGCCAGCGCCGTCGGCGAGGCGATCGCTGCGCCGATGCCTTGCAGCAGCCGGGCGATGACCAAGGTCGCCTCGTCCCAGGCGATGCCGCACAAAGCCGAGGCGATCGTGAACAACGCGACACCGACGAGGAAGGTGCGCTTGCGGCCGATGGTGTCGCCGAGGCGCCCACCCAGCAGCATCAGCCCGCCGAAGGTCAGCACATAAGCGGTGATCACCCAGCTTCGCCCGGCGTCGGACAGGCTCAGCTCGTTCTGAATCTTGGGAAGCGCGACGATCGCGATGGTGCCGTCCATGGTCGCCATCAACTGCATGCCGCCGATCGCGACAACCGCAGCGACGAACCGCCACGACGGCAACCATGTGGGCGAATACCTGCTCGTACGGTCCAAAGCATCCTGTCCGGAGCGCATCGGCACCGCCCGTTTCGGGACTTCTGTCATGGCGTGCCGGACTGCCCGCTCTGCATCGTTGAGAGCCGTCATAAGAAGCTACCCTACAGTATTCTTAAGAATCGCTTAAGCGCCGAATGCCGCCACGGCACCGATGACGATGATCGCGGGAGGGCGGATTCCCTCGGCGCGGATCTTCTCCGGCGCGTCTGCCAATGTGGCCCGCAACGTCCGCTGCGCGGCTGTCGTGCCGTGCTGAACCACCAGCACCGGCGTATCGGCAGGTCGGCCACCTTTCAACAGCACCTCGCTGAATTGCTCGATGCGCTCCACCGCCATCAGCAAAACGATGGTGCCCGTCATGGCCGCCAATGCATCCCAATTCACTAACGATTCGGGGTGCCCCGGCTCAATATGGCCGCTGACCACCACAAATTCGTGGCAGACGGCCCGGTGGGTGACCGGAACGCCCGCCAGCGCCGGCACCGCTGTGGCACTTGTCACACCCGGTACCACCGTCACCGGGATTCCGGCGTCGGTGCACGTCAGCAGTTCTTCGTAGCCGCGGGCGAAGACGAACGGGTCACCGCCTTTGAGGCGCACGACAAACTGGCCGGCCTTAGCCCGCTCGATCATGACGGCGTTGATGGCGTCTTGAGCCATGGCCCGCCCGTAGGGAATCTTGGCGGCGTCGATCACCTCGACGTGCGGGGGCAACTCGGCAAGTAGCTCTGGGGGTGCCAGCCGGTCGGCGACCACCACGTCGGCTTGGGCGAGCAGGCGCCGGCCGCGCACGGTGATCAGTTCCGGGTCGCCGGGGCCGCCGCCGACCAGTGCCACTCCACCCGGCACGACGTCGTCGGTGTCGGCGGTGATGACGCCTTGTTGCAGGGCTTCGCGGATGGCCGAGCGGATCGCTGCGGAGCGGCGGTGCTCGCCTCCGGCCAACACGCCCACCGACAGGCCGGCGTAGTCGAAGGTGGCCGGGGTGACTGCGGTGCCCTCGACGGCGATGTCTGCGCGCACACAGAAGATGTGCCGGCGCTCGGCCTCGGCGACGACCGCGGCGTTCACCGCCGGGTCGTCGGTGGCCGCGATAGCATACCAGGCTCCGTCCAGGTCGCCGTCGCGATAATCGCGCAGCGCCAAGGTGATTCCGCTCATCGCTTCGACGGCTCGGGTGGCGCTGCGGGTGATGACGTGCACGTTGGCTGCGCTGGCGATGAGCAGCGGAAGGCGGCGTTGGGCAACCGTGCCGCCACCGACGACGACGACCTTCTTGCCGGCCAGCCGCAAACCGACCAGGTAGGCATTCTCGGGTGTCGTCACCCGGCGAGTTTAGTGGCGATCGCAAGCGCGGCGCAGCCGGGCGCAGCGGGTCGCCACCATG
>NZ_CAXUCH010000194.1:0-8513 GCF_964249325.1 uncultured Mycobacterium sp.
ATCCCGTGGCGATCGCCAGCGCGCCAAACCCGTGGCGGTGGGTGCGCCCCGGCATCGCAAGAGCCGCTCCGAGCGTCTCCGCGACCGGCGCATCCGTCGCCGCCGGCGCATCGTCGGCGGATTGGCGGTCAGCCTGCTCGTCGTCGTTGTCGTGGCGGCGGTGTTCGTGGGCTCCAAGCTGTGGCACACCGTCTTCGGCTCCGACAACGACTACACCGGCAGCGGCAAGCGCGACATTGTCATCCAGATCCACTCCGGCGACTCAACCACCGCGGTCGGCGAGACGTTGTTCAACCACGGCGTGGTGCGCACGGTGCGGGCGTTCGTCGACGCCGCGCACGGCAACGCCGCGATCTCGGCGATCCAGCCGGGCTACTACCGGATGCGCACCGAGATCCCGGCGAAGTCCGCGGTGCAGCGGCTCGCCGACCCGCACAACCGGGTGGGCAAGCTGGTCATCCCCGAAGGACGTCAGCTCGACGACACCACCGACATGAAGACCAACGCGGTGACCCCCGGGATCCTCACGTTGATCTCCCGCGCTACCTGCGTAGAGCTCGACGGCAACACGCGCTGTGTTTCGTTGGCCGACCTGCGCAACGCGGCGGGCCGGGTTCGTCCGCCGACGGCGTTGTCGGTTCCGCAGTGGGCGACCGAGCCGGTTACCGCGATGGGCGACGACCACCGTCGCATTGAGGGCCTGATCGCGCCCGGGACGTTCAACGTCAACCCGTCGGATTCCGCCGAGTCGATTTTGGCGACGCTGATCAACAACAGCTCCGACATGTACGTGCGCTCGGATCTGCTGGACACCGCGAATTCGCTGAGCCTGTCGCCCTACGACGTGCTGGTGGTGGCGTCGCTGGTGCAGGAGGAGGCAAAGCCGCAGGACTTCCCCAAGGTCGCCCAGGTGATCTACAACCGCTTGCGTGAGCACCGCACGCTCGAGTTCGACTCGACGGTGAACTATCCGCTGGACCGCCGCGAGGTGGCCACCAGCGACGCCGATCGCGCGCAGGCCACCCCGTGGAACACCTACGTCTCGGAAGGCGTGCCGGCGACGCCGATCTGTTCTCCAGGGGTGGATGCGCTGCACGCCGCCGAGCATCCCGAACCCGGTGACTGGTTGTATTTCGTCACCATCGACTCGCAGGGCACGACCCTGTTCACCCGCGACTACCACCAGCACCTAGCGAACATCGAGCTGGCCAAGCACAACGGTGTCCTCGACTCCGCGCGATGAGCGTAGCCGCGTGCAACGCGGCGGCGAAGAGCGCAATCAGGCGGGGCGCGATGAGCGTAGCCGCGTGCAACGCGGCGGCGAAGAGCGCAATCGGGCACAGCGTGCGAGAAAAGCCGCCGTGCTCGGGTCGCCGGTCGCCCATTCCCGTTCTCCGCAGCTCCACCTGGCCGCCTACCGTGCGCTGGGGCTGCGCGACTGGACCTACGAGCGCATCGAATGCGGCGCCGACGAGCTGCCCCGCGTGGTTGGCGGCTGCGGGCCGGAGTGGGTGGGCTTCTCGGTGACGATGCCGGGCAAGTTCGCCGCGCTGGCGTTCGCCGACGAGCACACCGCCCGCGCCGATCTGATCGGTTCGGCCAACACCCTGGTGCGCACACGGCGGGGCTGGCGCGCCGACAACACCGACGTCGACGGTGTGACGGGCGCGCTCGGCGCGGTGAGCGGCCGCGCCGTCGTAGTCGGGTCGGGCGGCACCGCGCCGGCGGCTGTGGCGGGATTGGCGGAGCTGGGCGTCGATGAGGTCACCGTGGTCGCCCGCAACGCGGAGAAAGCCGCACGACTGGTCGAGCTGGGCACCCGGCTCGGGGTCGCGACTGGCTTCTGTCAGCTGGACAGCGACGCGCTGGCGGACGAAGCGGCGGCCGCCGAGGTGCTGGTCAGCACCCTCCCCGCCGAGGTCGCCGCGCGCTACGCCGAAACGCTGGCCGGCGTTCCGGTGCTGCTGGACGCCGTCTACGACCCCTGGCCCACACCGCTGGCCGCTGCGGTGGCGGGCGCCGGCGGCCGGGTGATCAGCGGCCTGCAGATGCTGCTGCACCAGGCGCTCGCTCAAGTCGAACAATTCACAGGGCTGCCCGCGCCGCGGCACGCCATGGCGGCTGCTTTGCGTTAGCCTGCCGGAGTGCTGGCGGGGGCGGTGCTGCTGTGGATGGCGGCGCTGAGCTTCTACGACCTCGCGCAACGTCGGCTGCCCAACTGGCTCACCCTCCCGGGCGCCGCGGCGATCCTGCTAGGCGCCGCTGTCGTGGGTAGTGCCGGGCCTGCGCTAATTGGGGCGGCCGCCCTGGCTGCGGTGTACTTGGTCGTGCATCTGGCCGCGCCGAGGGCGATGGGCGCTGGCGACGTCAAACTGGCACTGGGGCTGGGCGCGTTGACCGGCTGCTTCGGTGTCGAGGTGTGGTTTCTGGCGGCGTTCGCCGGGCCGCTGCTGACGGGACTGTGCGGGCTTGTGGCCGTGCTGCGCCGCTCCGGGCCGACGGTGCCGCATGGGCCGTCGATGTGTGTGGCGAGCACGGCGGCTATTGCGCTGGCTCTCATTTGAAGCCACCCCGGCGCCGCGCTTGGAGCTCTGCCGTTCGGTCTGCGAAATCGTCAACGTGAAATGAGCTGCTACCTGCGGGTGGTTGCGCATGTACAGCCGATGTGCCGTGGCTCGATGGCTTGCAACACCCCAATCCAGTTGCACGTTCGACATTCGCAATGTCTAACGATCAGCCACTGCATGAGCTCATTGGCATACCTGCGGCCACGCGCTCGTTGACCACAGGCCTCCCGAAGAGTCACCTACACGGCTGCGTCCGGGAATGAGTTCTCTCAAAGAGGTGCAGCCGCAAGCAAAGTGATGCAGCCGCAAGGCGACAGGCTGCCAGTCGTGACATTGCTGGGCTGCAACCGCCCGACACTATAGTGCCCAACGTGAACCTTGATGCGGTCGCTTTTGGTAAGCAGTGGGTAGCGGCATGGAATGCCCACGACGTTGAGTCGGTTCTTGAGCACTTCCACGATGACGTGGTGTTCACCTCACCGGTTGCCGCCAAGCTCTTGCCGGAAACGGCAGGGTGGTTCGCGGCAAGCCCGCACTGCGGGGCTACTGGACCCAGGCATTGCAGCGAATCCCTAACCTGCGGTTCGTCATCGAGGGCGTCTTCCAAGGAATCGACATCGTTGTCATCGTGTACCGCAACCAAGATGATGGCCTGGTCAGCGAAGTCCTGCGGTTTCACGGCGATGTGGTCATCGAGGGACATGGAACATATCTCGGTCCTGTGTAAAGAGCAGCCGTACAGCGCTGTCGCAATTCAGAGCAACCGGAGGCCAGGCGGTATCTCGCGATCCGGGCCGACCAGCACCACATCACGGCCAGATTGCGTCGGCACTCCCAGCACGAGGACCTCTGAGATAAAGTCGGCGACCTGCCGTGGCGGAAGGTTGATCACTGCCAGCACCAAACGGTCCTTCAACTCATCGACGTGGTAAAGATCGGTGACTTGCGCGCTGGACTTGCGTATGCCTGACTCGCCAAAATCTATCCATAATTTGTACGCAGATTTGCGGGCGCCTGGGAATGTTTCCGCTTTGATCACGCGCCCGACGCGGATATCAAGATTTAAGAAGGTTTCCATTGTGGTAGTGGGGGACATCTATCTCCTATCCAGAAGTGTTCTGGCCGAATACCTTTCGTGGTTCATGCGCTATCACTACAGCTGCATTGGGAGCAGTGTCGATGTCTCCTGCTGATACTGCGCTGCTGGCAATATCCTCACATGGCAGTCACTGTCTGCGCCGCAGCGCCCGCTGAAGCCCATGTATCGCGATGCCAACCGAGGGCGGCTGTACTAGTGACTGAGGTTTCGGCTCAGGAGTCTTCGGCCCTGGTCGGTGAAGTTTCGGCGGGCGTAGTAGCCGAAGAGGTGGGCGACGTTTTTGCCGTTGGGTGCGATGACGAGTTCGAGGGTGCGGCAGCCTCGTGATTCGGCCCAGCTGGCGCTGTCCTCGATGAGTGCGGCGCCGACTCCGCTTCGCCGGTGAGCAGGTTCTACGAACAGATCCTGGAGTTCGGCGATGGCACCGTGTTCGAGTCCGAAGCCGAGGGTCGTGATGGCGAAGCCCACGATGTCGTCCTGGCGGGCGGCGATCGCCACTCGGGCGGTGTCTGTGCGTAGCAGTGTGGCCAGATTGCTCCGAAGCTCGGAAACCGTTGTGGTGAAACGGCCTTCGCTGTAGAAGCCGGTCGCCATGGTCAGGAGCCGCGTCAAATCGCTCGGCCCCGCCGCGCGGATTTCCATGCCGCTCATCTGTGCCTCGTCTTCGGAATTGCTGCATGGTATTCAGCCGTGCAGCGCCTTTGTACTAGAGAGTACATTAAGTGGACCGTTTGATACAATTAGTGGATGATCACGAAGCCGGCAACGGATCGTGGGCGCGCGACCGTCGTCCGCGTGCTGGAGGCTGCCTGCGTGCTGTTCGCGCGGCAGGGCGTGCGCGCGACCACGCTCGACGAGATCGGGACCGCGGCGGGTGTGGGACGCGGGCAGCTCTACCACTTTTTCGCCGATAAGGCGGATTTGGTGGCCGACGTGGTCGGTTTTCAGGTGGAACGGGTGATCTCGTCGATACAGCCGTCGTTCGACGCGATGTCAACGGCTGATGATCTGCGCGCGTGGTGTGAGGACGCCGTTCGGCTGCATGCGTCCACTACAGATCCGATCCGCTGCCCGATTGGATCTCTGGTGTATGAGCTTGACGCCGACACCGGGGCGGCACGCGTGGCGCTGAAGGCCGGGTTCGCCCGGTGGGAAAAGATTTTCGCCCAGGGATTGCGGCGGGTCGCCGACAACGGTGAGCTGCGCGCGGGCACTGACCCCTCGATGCTGGCGGCGGGTTTGCTCGCGGCGTATCAGGGCGGGATGTTGCTCGCTGATGTGAGCGGCAATGTTGAACCGTTGCGCCGCGCCCTGCAGACGGTGATGGCTGCGGCGCTCCCGCCGCCGTCAAAGCCGAAGTCGCGCTCACGAACTCACGCAGTCGCTGCGTCATCTGACGCGAACGCCACCGCCGGATAGTCGATCGGCACCGCGCTCACATGATGCAGATAGTTGCTCAGCGTCGTCGATAACGCGTGGCCGACGATTTCTACGATCTCGCCGTCGTGCCACCCGGCCGCGCGCACCGCGGCCAATTCGCCGTCCTCAACGTGTCCTCGAGTCCGGATGAGCTGCTGGGCGAAGCGCAGCGCGGCGGCGACCTTCGGTTCGGATGCTTGCGCCGTGCGGGCGGCGGCGATGTCGTCAGCCGAGAGGCCGTAGGCGCGGGCCGCAGCACTGTGGGCCGCAAGGCAGTAGGCGCAGCGGTTCTCCTGAGACACCGCGATTGCCAACTGCTCGGCCACCGCGCCGGAGAAGGCGCCTTGGCTTAACGCGGCGTCGAAGGCTAGCACCGCCCGGGTAAGCGGCAGTGAAGCGCAAGTACGGCACCCAGATTCGGCACTTGTCCCCAGCTTTGGGTGATCGCCGCCCAAGCTTGGAGTTGGTCGGGGTTCGTCGTCGACGACTCGGCGGCTGCAACGCGCGGCATTTTTTCGCTCCTCATGAACGGGCTTCTGTGTACTCTGCAGTACAGTAGTTGTACTACCCAGTACACTGAGTGCGCAAGAGGAGCATCGTGGCTGATCCATCGACTGGTGTGGGCCGCGGCGAGGCAGCGGGCGGTGGGCAGATCTGTGTGCGCGTGGGGGAAGCCGGCGTCGCGGCTGCGGCGGTGGCATTCGGCGTCGCCAGCGCGTTGACGGTGCTGGCGCTGCGTGGCCTAACCCCAGCGGACATGCTTGTTGTCGAGCTCGGTGGATCAACACTTGTTTTTGCGCTCGCGGCGGCTGCGACCGGACACCTGCACTCCCACGGCGCTGCGCGCGCCATGGCCCAAGGCGTCATGCTGCCCGGCTTGACGTGGCCGCTGGAGAACCTAGGCCTGGCGCGCACCACCGCGACTAGCGGATCGCTGCTGCTCGGGGCGGAGACGTTGGTGACCGTTTCGTTGGCGGTGCTTGTGTTGCGCGAGCGTCTCGTGGCGGCCAGCGCGATCGCTCTCATCTTGGGCTTAACCGGCACCGGCCTGGTCGCGGTAGGCGCCGGGGGCACCGATCACCGAGCCGGCGATCAGATCGTCGGTGACCTTCTGGTGATCGCGGCCGTGTTGTGCAGCGCCGTCTATGTGGTCTGGTTACGGCGCACGCCACACTCTTCAGCGGAAGGACTCGCGGTCACCGCGTGGCAATTCGCTGGATCAACCCTGACCGTCGGTCCCTACGTTGTGGCGTCCTGGGCTAACCAGGGCAGCCACTTCACTACCGCAAAACCCGGGGAGTTAGTTGCCGCTCTGGCGGTGCTCGGCTCCACCATGGCCGCGATGGCTGCGTTCAACCGCAGCATCTCGTCGGTCAGTGCGTCACGGGCCGGGCTGGTATTCAGCCTGCAACCCATCGCCGGAGCGATCACGGCCGTAGTGGTGCTCGGCGAACCGCTGCGCGCCCGCACCACAATCGGGGGCGCCCTCATCGTGCTCGGCGTAGTCGTAATCGCGAGGCCAACCCTGACGGCACCCCGATGGTTCGCTAACGCCTTCTCCCGACCTGTTGGCAGCCAGCACGAAACGAAAACTTCGTGACGAATCCCCGTGAAGAACCGCGACAGATGACGACATGGGAAGATGGGACACGTGTTGCGATGGACCACCGCTGGTGAATCCCACGGCCGCGCGCTGGTGGCCGTGCTGGAGGGCATGGTCGCCGGGGTAGCCGTCACCAGCGAAGACATCACAACCCAGCTGGCCCGGCGGCGACTGGGCTATGGCCGCGGTGCGCGGATGAAATTCGAACGCGACCAGGTGACCATGCTGGCCGGAGTGCGGCACGGCTACACGCTTGGCGGGCCGATCGCAATCGAAATCGCCAACACCGAATGGCCGAAGTGGGAGACCGTGATGGCCGCCGATCCGGTTGACCCGTCAGAGCTGACGGACCTGGCCCGCAACGCGCCACTGACCCGGCCCCGGCCCGGCCACGCCGACTACGCCGGCATGCTCAAGTACGGGTTCGACGACGCCCGACCGGTGCTGGAGCGGGCCAGCGCCCGCGAGACCGCCGCCCGGGTGGCAGCGGGAACGGTGGCGCGGCAGTTTCTGCGCCAGGCGCTGGGGGTCGAGGTGCTCTCCCACGTCATCTCCATCGGCGCCTCGGAGCCTTACGACGGTCCACCGCCGCGGCCCGAGGATCTGCCCGCGCTCGACGAGAGCCCAGTGCGCGCCTTCGACAAGGCCGCCGAGCGGTCGATGATCGCCGAGATCGAAGCCGCAAAAAAGGACGGCGACACCCTCGGCGGCGTGGTCGAGGCCGTCGCACTGGGCCTGCCGGTAGGTATCGGGTCATTCACCAGCGGTGAGAACCGGCTCGACAGCCAACTCGCCGGCGCGGTGATGGGCATTCAGGCGATAAAAGGCGTGGAGATCGGCGATGGCTTCCAGACCGCGCGCCGTCGCGGCAGCCAAGCCCACGACGAGATGTATCCCGGCCGCGATGGCGTCGTACGGTCGACCAACCGGGCTGGCGGGCTGGAGGGCGGCATGACCAACGGCCAGCCGGTGCGGGTACGCGCGGCGATGAAGCCGATTTCCACCGTGCCGCGGGCACTGGCCACAGTCGACATGGCCACCGGCGACGAGGCCGTCGCCATAAACCAGCGTTCCGATGTGTGTGCAGTACCGGCCGCCGGGGTGGTGGTCGAAACCATGGTGGCATTGGTGCTGGCCCGCGCGGTGCTGGAGAAGTTCGGCGGCGACTCGCTGACCGAGACCCGCCGCAACGTCGAGGCATACCTACGTTCGGTTGCCGAGCGCGAGCCGGTCACTGACCGCGCAAGGGCGTCGGGGTAATGGCGCCGAAGGCGGTACTGGTGGGGTTGCCCGGTTCGGGTAAGTCCACGATTGGACGACGGCTGGCCAAGGCGCTGGGGGTTGAGCTGCTCGACACCGACGCGGCGATCGAGCAGCGGACGGGGCGCAACATCGCCGACATTTTCGCCACCGACGGGGAAACGGAGTTTCGCCGTATCGAAGAAGAGGTGGTGCGCGCGGTGCTGGCCGACCACGACGGCGTGGTCTCGCTGGGCGGCGGCGCCGTCACCACCCCTGGGGTGCGGGCGGCGCTGGACGGCCACACCGTGATCTTCCTGGAGATCAGCGCGGCTGAAGGGATCCGCCGCACCGGCGGCAACACCGTGCGCCCCTTGCTGGCCGGTCCCGACCGGGCCGAGAAGTTCCGCGGTTTGATGGCCCAGCGGGTTCCGCTGTACCGGCGGGTCGCGACGATGCGGGTCAACACCAACCGCCGCAATCCCGGCGCGGTAGTGCGCTACATCGTGTCGCGGCTGGAGGATCCGGCGCCGGCGTCCGCGCGACGCCGCCGCCCTGCGTGGCGTCGACCGTCGCAGGCTGAGCC
>NZ_CAXUCH010000195.1:0-8457 GCF_964249325.1 uncultured Mycobacterium sp.
CCCTTACGCCGATCTCGCAATCCGAGGTCGGTTCGGTGGAGGCGTCCAGCCTGTTGCGGCTGAGCAAGCTCAACTGCTCGATCACCACCAGCGACGGGACGGTGCTTTCGGCCAACAACAGCGACGCACCGCAGACGAGTTGCTGATGGCCGTCAGGGATTCCGGGGCCCGGCAGCGCTGGGGCACCGTTTCACCGGTCACGACCGATCGGATTCTGCTGGGCGCATGCGCCGCAGTGTGGTTGGTGTTCGTGGGCGTGAGCGTGGCCGCGGTGGTCGCGTTGGTCGACTTGGGCCGAGGTTTCCAACGAACGGGCAGCCAGCACACCCCGGCGGTGCTGTACGCCGTCATCATCGTCTCTGCGCTGGTCATCGCCGGTGCCATCCCGGTATTGCTGCGCGCCCGTCGCACCGGTCATCCCGCAGTGCGACCGGCGGGCACGCAGGTCCGCGGTGCGGTGCGGCAGCCGGCCAAGGCTGGGCACGTCGGGCCGCGCGCCACGACCGAGGAAGCCCGCACCGAGCGGCTCACGGCGCTGGCACCGCCGGGCTACTCGGCGGCGGCGGTGGACCGGATTTGGTTGCGCGGCATGCTTTCTTTGGTGGCGACGATGGGGCTGGCGCTCATCGCAGTCGCGGCGGCAACCTATCTGATGGCCATCGGTCGCTACGGCGGGTCGTGGACGGCCTATGCCATCGCCGGGATCGTCACAGCGACGATGCCGCTGATCGCCTGGCAACACCTGCGGCGGCTCCACCGGCTACGTACCGGCGAGTGACGAGGCAACCACAGCAGCGGCCTGCCGCGTCAGGCTTCCAATCTGGCGCGGATAGCGGCTATCCGTTCCTGGAGCTCGGTCTCGTCGATGACGCCGCGGACCACCAGCCAATGAGCCAGTGCGACAAGCTGGCTCTCCGGATAGGGCAGAGCGGGGTAAGCGGTCGCTGAGAGCGTGTCCTCTTCGCGACGCCGCGCGATGGAACTGAGAGCCGTTGTGGTGCAAGGCGATCGGTCGAGCGCGTCGCAGATGCCATCTAGGCTTGACTTCCACGGCGGTACGGGATTGTCGACGCCGTACTTCGTGGCCATGCGGACCCAGATCTGGTTGCGTTCAACGATCTCTTGCAGTAACCCGATCTTGGCGTGTTCGACGGAACGCTCTGACCCGTTCACGTGTTCTCACGCGAGTCGGTCGGTGACTGCGCCGGGCGGATAGCCGGGCGGGTGGCGGTGATCGCATTGGTAGTCACGCCAACCTTGGGCAACGCGACGCCGATCAAACAATCCCGGGTGACGATCTCAGCGAGTTGGTCTTCGTCCCAGTCCTCGGTTCCCGCCGGGCGCACGGGCAGCACCATAAAACGGTGCTTCTGGTTGGAATCCTCCACCCGGATAGCGACGCCTTCTGGCAAGAACAGTCCAAATTCGGCCAGCACTTGACGCGGCCAACGCACGATGCGGCGGCGATAGTTCGGCGTGCGGTACCACTCGGGCGAATTGCCCAAGATCGGTCGCGGATAACACGAGCACAGAGTGCAGACAATGACGTGGTGCAACGTTGGCGTGTCCTCCAGCACACGCAGCGCCGTAAAGTCGCTCGGCGTCCCGAAACCAGTGGGTTGTAGCCAGTCGACACCGACTTCACGGCTGGCGGCGATTCCGTCGGCCAAGGCGAGCTTTTTGAACTCGGGATCAAGCCATGCCCGGGCCACCAAGCGCGCGGCGGGGGTCGGTCCGATCTGTTCGGCGAACTCGGTGAACCGGCGATGATCTTCGGCGCTGAACAATCCTTTTTCGATGCAGAGTTCACGGATGGCGATCTCGAGGGCCTCGAAATCGGTGATTTCGTCCACCATGGGCGCCACGGTGCGGTCGTGATCGTGGTCGGTCATGCGAATCCCTTTGTCTCCCAACGGCCGCAAGCGATCGGCGAGTCTAGCGGGGCGCTTCCAGCCAGCGTTCGGGAAGCTCGGTTTGCAAGGTGTCGGTTTCGGTGCCGGTATAGCGATGCCACAGCCGGCAGAGGTCGAACCGGACGATGTAGAACCATTCCGGGTCTTGGTCATGCCGATCCCAGGCCTCGTCTTCGGCGGCAAGGCTCTCATAGGCGACGGCCACGACCTTGCCCTGCGCGCCGCGCACGTATTCCTGGGTTCGGGTATAGAACAGGGCAGGCAATTCGCGCACCCGTACCGCGTCGCCGACTTGGAACTTCGGACGCCCGGCCCGGCCGGAATACACCTGCGGGTCACCCCTCCCGACGGCGCGGGTGTGGTGCAGGTTGCGCTGGAGCCCGGAGCCGTCGCCGGCAAACTTCGGCCGTGCTTGCGGCGACTTATCCTTCAACCCGCCCGCATAGCGCTGTTTGACTTCGGCCAGCCGATCGGTTAATTCACTCAAGGTGATGTGATGCTTGTCGACGAGGATGCGGGCGGCAGCAAGCAGCCAACGAGCGTAGTAGGGCAGCCCTAGGTAATTCGTGCGGCCTACGTCGACGTTGCCGATCCTCCGGCGTTCCTCCGATACCCAGATTCCGCGCCAGGCGAGCACCTCGCAGAGGACATAGACGTTGTGCTCCCACTGTTCGTACTGCTTGTTGACGAATTCGATGGGGGCATCCGGTTCGCCGCCCACGTCGTGGGGGGTCTTCATGTACGCGGCGAACCGTCGGTGATCGAGCAGGTCGGGATACGGGGCATCCGGGAGATCGCTGAAGGCGGAGTTCAGCTGGGCCAGCAGGTCCAGCTGGGACACCCGATCGATAGGGGTTGTCATGCGGGTCCATTCGTGGTGGATCGGTCGGCGACTGGCAGCTGACCACGCCGCAGCCATAGACCATTTAAGTCCGCAACACCCGCCCCCGGAAGGAAACCGCGTCAACACAGCCGGCAGCGATCGGACTGCCGGGCTGGGCTGGAGTTACTCGCTAGTGCTGGCCGTTGGGTGAACCGTTGGTACGTTCTTGGCGCTCCCGCAGCGCAGTGAGGGCACGCTGTTCGGCGGCGTGCGCCGCCTCGCGCAGCGCCGAATCCTCCGACAGCGGATCGGCCCGCAGGAAGCTGCCGGAGCCCGGCGACCCGGTCAAGCCGAGCTTGTTCATCTTGTTCGGTACCGGGGCCCCTTGATATTCCAGCGGTAATGGGTGGCCGTACTCGTCAACCGGCCCCAGCGGCTGGTGCAGCTCGATGTAGGCGCCGTGCGGGAGCCGTTTGATGATGCCGGTTTCGATGCCGTGCTCGAGCACCGCCCGGTCGCTGCGCTGCAGCCCGATGCACCAGCGATAGGCGACGAAGTAGACGATCGGCGGCAGCACCACCATGCCGATGCGGCCGATCCACGTCGTCGCGTTAAGCGAGATCTGGAACTTGTAGGCGATGATGTCGTTCATCGCGCTGAGCGTCAGCACCATGTAGAACGCAATCGCCATCGAACCGACGGCGGTGCGCACCGGGACGTCACGCGGCCGCTGCAGCAGGTTGTGGTGTGCGTAGTCGCCGCTGAAGCGCTTTTCCAAGAACGGATAGATGGTCAGCAGCACGAATATCGCACCCATGATCAGCGCGACCCAGACCGCAGCCGGGATGGTGTGGTGCCAGAAATAGAACTCCCACGGCGGCCAGATACGGGCCAGACCCTCCGTCCACATCATGTAGAAGTCCGGCTGTGAACCCGCCGACACCTGAGATGGCTTGTAGGGCCCGAGATTCCAGATCGGGTTGATTTGCAGTAGCCCACCCATTAAGCCGAGGACAGCGACCACCAGCGCGAAGAACGCTCCGGACTTGACGGCGAAGATGGGCATCACCCGCACCCCGACCACGTTCTCCTCGGTGCGCCCGGGGCCGGGGAACTGGGTGTGCTTCTGGAACCACACCAACGCCAGGTGCAATCCGATCAGCGCCAGCATGATCCCGGGGAACAGCAGGATGTGGATGGCGTATAGCCGGGGGATCAGGTACCCGCCCTCGGCACAGTTGTAACCCACACCGCCGCAGGGGAAGTCGCCGCCAAGCAGCGCCCAATGCAGCCAGGTACCGATCACCGGCATGCCGAGCGTGATCGACGACAGCGCCGCCCGAAGGCCGATACCTGACAGCAGGTCGTCGGGTAGCGAGTAGCCGAAGTAGCCCTCGAACATGGCCAGAATCAGCAGCAGCGAGCCGATGACCCAGTTGGTTTCGCGGGGCCGGCGGAACGCGCCGGTGAAGAAGATACGCGCCAGGTGCACCATGATCGCGGCGGCGAAGATCAGTGCCGCCCAGTGGTGGACCTGACGGACGAACAGTCCGCCGCGGACTTCGAAGGAGATGTTGAGAGCTGATTCGTAGGCCTTCGACATCTCCACACCGCGCAACGGTTGGTAGACGCCGTTGTAGGTGACCTCAGCCATGGAGGGATCGAAGAACAGGGTCAGATAGACCCCGGTGAGCAGCAGCACGATGAAGCTGTACAGCGCGATTTCACCGAGCAGGAACGACCAGTGTGTGGGGAACACCTTGTTGAGCTGGCGGCGTACCGCGGCAGCGGGGTGATAACGGGTGTCGATGTCGTCGGCTTGGCGGGCCAGGACGCTGCCGATATCAAGTTTTGGGCTCATGTTGTGCGCTCCCAAAATGCCGGTCCGACGGGTTCGATGAAGTCGCCGTTGGCGACGAAATACCCATTGCTGTCGATGGTGATAGGAAGCTGCGCCAGCGCGCGAGCAGCAGGACCGAATATCGGTTTGGCATACTGCAGGGCGTCGAACTGCGACTGGTGGCACGGGCACAGGATGCGGTGGGACTGCTGCTCGTAAAGCGATGCGGGACAACCCAAATGCGAGCAAACCTTAGTGTATGCGAAGAACTCGCCGAAGTTGAAGCTCTCCTGGCCTTTGCGCTTGACGACTTTCGCCATGTCGTTGGGCCGCAAGCGGATCAGCATTACCGGATTCCGAACGCCCATCAAGATTTCCGAAAGCTTTTCGTGCGATTCCGGGGTGGTGCCGTCACCGTCGGACTCTCGCCAGGGAAAGACAGTTTCCATACCGCCGGCGTCGAGGTCTTCCGGGCGGATCTTGACGAACGGCGGTCCGGCGTGGCGGCCGGTGGCGCGCGCCAAGTAGATGGTTTCACCGGGGAACCGTGGCGTCCAACCGGAGGTCCACAGCACGGCCTTATTGCCCTGTGCGGTAGGCACAATCGGCTTCCACGGGTTCTTGATGAGGCCGCCGACGAACGCCACCAGAGTCCCTAGGCCAAACGCGCCCAGCCCGACGCCCAGCGACATCCCGATCAGCTTGCGGCGCCGGATCGTCGAGCCTTCGAAGGCATCGGTGAGGTTGGCCACCACCGTCTTGCGGTGAAGCTCCGGTGACCTGTTGTCGTGCCGTTCCTGGACCGAAATCTCTTCCGGCAGGAACTTTTTCTGGTACAGCACCGCTCCGACAGCCACCGACAAGATGGACAGCCCGAAGGTCAGGCCGTAAAGCGGTGTGGTGAGGGAGTACAGGAAGCTGCCGCTGGCTTCCTTAGGCTTGTACTCCCAGGGCCAAAACAGGAAAACCAACAGCAGCGCCAGCCCGAAGAGGCCGCCCAGCAGAAGCCAGATCGCCACTTGCCGTTCCGCGCGCTTCTCGGCACGCGTGCCTGCCACCGGCCACCGGGGCTCCTTGTAGAGGATTTCCACACCGTCCAACCGGCCACCCAGCGCGACCAGTTCCTCACGCGACATGGTGTTTAGCGCGGCCTCGTCGGGCGAGTCCAGTGGGGCGGCGTGGGCGGCGTCGGTGTCCGCGCCGACCGGGTCGGTGACGTCACTCATCTGCGCCGCTCCTCCTCATCGCATCGCTTAAGCATCTTCGCGCGGCGCGGCTCATGTTCTGGCCCCAATCCACAGCGCCGCGCCGATGACGGCGACCATCCCGATGATCCATGCGGCCATGCCTTCGGGTGCGGGTCCGAAGCCGCCCAGGCCGTTTCCACCAGGCTGGCGCTCTTCGCTGACAGTCTTCACGTAGGCGATGATGTCCTTCTTCGCCTCGAGCGAAAGTTCATGATCGGAGAACTTCGGCATGTTCTGCGGGCCGGTGCGCATCGCCGCGAGCATTTGCTGCTCGTTAGGCGGCTCCAGGTTCGGTGCGTATTTACCGGACGACAGCGCACCGCCCTTACCGGTGAAGTTGTGGCACGACGAGCAATTCAGCCGGAACAGGTCGCCGCCGCGGCCTAAGTCGTTGCCGCGCAGCGACTTTTGAGCAATGGTGCCGTCCGCGTCGCGCACCAATGTGGGGCCGCCGCCGTTGGCTTGCACGTAGGCGCCCAGCGCGTCGATCTGCCCCTCGTCGAAGATCGGCTGTTTGCGGGGCGCCTGGGCCTCACCGCGTTCGGCGGGCATCCGGCCGGTGGAGACCTGGAAGTACACCGCCGCCTCTCCAACGCCGATCAAGCTGGGCCCGCGACCCGCCACGCCCTGCAGGTTGGCGCCGTGGCAGGTCACGCACGAGGTGTCGAACAACTGCTTGCCGGTGCGCAGCAGCGCCGACGAGGATTCGTCGGCGACGGCCACTTGAGGCTTGGGTGTCAGGATCGCGGCCAGCGCGCCGGCGACGGCCAAGGCCACCAAGAGCAGCAATCCCGCCGACGCCCGCCGGCGAAAGCGCCGCCGGGAGCGATCGCTCCCACGGAGCCGGTTGAGCCCCAATCTCTTCAACCGCGCACTCCTGTCCGCGCTGTGCCCATTCACCGGCGTGCTCATCGGATGAAATAGATCGTCGTGAACAGCGCAATCCACACGATGTCGACGAAATGCCAGTAGTAGGAGACGACGATCCCGGCGGTGGCTTGCGCCGGGGTGAACTTGCTCATCGCGGTGCGGGCGAGCAAGAAGATGAAGGCAATCAGCCCGCCGATCACGTGCAACCCGTGGAAGCCGGTGGCCAGGTAGAACACGCTGCCGTAGGCGCTGCCGGGGATCGTGGTGCCGTGACTGGCCAGGTGGTAGTACTCATAACCCTGGCCGAGCACGAAGAACAGGCCCATAAAGAACGTGATCACATACCAGCGGCGCACGCCGAACACGTCGCCGCGCTCGGCGGCAAATACGCCCATCTGGCAAGTGAACGACGAAGCGATCAGCACCAGCGTGACGGGCACAGCCTGGTACAGGTTCAGGTGTGTGGGGTGCGGCGGCCAGTTGCCGCCGGCCTGGGCTCGCGCGGTGAAATACATCGCGAAGAGCCCAGCAAAGAACATCAACTCGCTGGAGAGCCACACTATGGTGCCGACGCTGACCATGTTGGGCCGGTTCAGCGAATGCACACGTGCCGTGATCGCAGTACCCGAGGTCCCCACAGCGCTGGTCACATCCGCAAGTATGACGCTTTGTAGTTGATGATCTCCACCCGGGGGCGGCATTTATTGTCCCGGCCGCGCCTCTTGTCGGCAGGGACGCCCGATGGCGACCCGCTATGGGACGATCGGCGCGTGGCTGCCTCATACCATGCGCCGGCAGCCGGTGGACCGGGCGCTGCCTCATGGCCACGGGTGCTGGGGCGGTTGATGGTGGGGCAAGACCTTGCCCGCGGCCATGCCGCCTGGGCCATGGAACAGATCATGACCGGCGCGGCGACCCCGGCGCAGATCGCGGCCTTCGGCGTGGCGATGAAGATGAAAGTGCCGACTGCTGCCGAGGTCAGCGAGCTGGCTAACGTCATGCTGCGTCATGCGCAGCGGCTGCCCGCCACGGTCGGCACCGACACCGTCGACGTGGTCGGCACCGGCGGCGACGGGGTCAGCACCGTCAACCTGTCGACCATGGCCGCGATCGTGGTGGCGGCCGCCGGCGTGCCGGTGGTCAAACACGGCAACAGGGCATCGTCGTCGTTGGCCGGTGGAGCCGACACCCTGGAAGCCCTCGGGGTGCGCATCGATCTGGGTCCCGACGAGGTGGCGCGCAGTGTCGCCGAAGTCGGGATCGGATATTGCTTCGCGCCGACGTTTCATCCGTCCTACCGCCACGCGTCAGCGGTGCGGCGCGAGGTCGGGGTGCCGACAGTGTTCAACCTACTTGGGCCGCTGACCAATCCGGCCCAGCCGCGGGCCGGGCTGATCGGCTGCGCGTTCGCCGACCTGGCCGAGGTGATGGCGACGGTGTTCGCGGCCCGCCGCTCCAGCGTGCTGGTGGTGCACGGTGATGACGGCCTAGACGAGTTGACCACCACCACCACCAGCACCATCTGGCGGGTGCAGGCCGGCACGGTGGACAAGCTGACGTTCGACCCCGCCGGCTTCGGGTTCGCCCGCGCCGAGCTGCAGCAGTTGCTCGGTGGCGACGCGCAAACCAATGCCGCCGAAGCGCGTTCGGTGTTGGCGGGGGCCAAGGGCCCGGTGCGCGACGCCGTCGTGCTCAACGCCGCCGGCGCGATCGTCGCCCACGCCGGGTTATCCAGCCGCGCCGAATGGCTGCCGGCCTGGGAGG
>NZ_CAXUCH010000196.1:0-2566 GCF_964249325.1 uncultured Mycobacterium sp.
GCATCATCCGGCCGCTTTCCCGGGCGACTTCCTCGATGCCCTTCAGCACCCGGGAGAAGAAGGGATTGGCGATGTCCGGCAGCAGCACCAGCACGATCCCGGTCGATCGGCGGCGCAGCGCCCTGGCGTTCTCGTTGATCGTGTAGTGCAGGCTGCTGACCGCGCTTTCAATCCGTTGCAGGGTCGCGGGGGACAGCTTCTGCGGGTTGCTGAACGCGCGGCTGACGGTGGTCAGCGCGACGCCAGCTCGGGCCGCGACGTCGCGCATTGTCGCCGCGCCCCTGGCGCTTGCTGCCTTGGCGCCTGTTCTTGCGGACATACCGGCCTTCCCGCGCAAAAATCCGTGACCGCACGTGACCGCGCGTTGTTGCACCATACACATCCCGACATGGACAGCCAGAGAAAAATGGAACCGATGCCATTTGAGGCTTGACGGGCGATGAAAACGGTTTCATCAACCGACCCGCCGAAAGCGGCACCGCGAAAAAGCGGCCATGCCGATGGCAAGAGGACGATCGGGGCGATCATGACCTCGAAGGAAGCAGGCCTTTCAAACAGGCTTGACCGGGAGGAGCGCGGAGATGCCATCTTGGAAGCTGGCCTACCATGCCAATTGCTGGGGACCGCTCGGCGGTGACGCCGTCGGCGTGACCTCGATCACCCGGCTCGCCTATCGCACCTTCGCCGACATGGGCAAGGCCGCTCGCGACATCGCAGCCGCAGGCTATGAGGGCATCGAGGTCTTCGACGGCAACATCCTGGACGGCGAGGCCGATGGTTTCGCGGCGATGCGCGCGATCCTTGCCGAGACGAAGCTGAGGCTTGTTGCCGTCTATAGCGGCGCGAACTTCATCTATCCTGACATCCTGGAAGAAGAGCTGGCGCGCATCGCCAGGGCCGCGAAGGCGGCGTCGGCGCTCGACGCCGAGCATTTCGTCGTGGGCGGCGGGGCGCGGCGCTTCGGCGGCGCCTAGGGCGGCCGCAGCCACAACATATTCGGCCTGGATGAATGGCACCACCGCGCAAGCTGAGCAGGCTGCCAACCAGGCCAGGGCGGCGGCCGCAGCCTACGAGAGCGCCTTCGCCGCAACGGTACCGCCGCCGGTCATCGCGGCCAACCGCGCCCGCCTGGCAGCCCTGATCGCGACGAACGTCCTGGGGCAGAACACGCCGGCAATCGCGGCGACCGAAGCTGACTACGCCGAAATGTGGGCTCAAGATGCGGCCGCCATGTACGGCTATGCCGACTCTTCCGCGATTGCCGCCCAGATGGCGCCGTTCAGGCCGCCGCCGCAGACCACCAACCCGGCGGGCACGGCCGCTCAAGCCGGCGCGGTCACCGAAGCCGCTGGGACAGCGGGCGGCGCCAGCGTGAATACGACGCTCTCACAGCTGGTTTCGCTGATGCCGAACGCGCTACAGACCCTGGCATCGCCGGCATCGTCATCGACGTCATCGACGTCGGGGCTCCAGTCGAGCCTGTCGAGCCTCGCCACATTGGTGACCAACGCCACCGGACCATACTCGCCTTTCGCGCTGACGGACGTGGCTGGCGCGCCATACCTGTTCGGCATGCAAAGCGTGCTTCTACCGCAAAACGGACAGGGTGTCGCCGCCTTGCTCAGTGGCCCAGCATCAAAGCCCATCACCGGAGCGCTCGCGCCTCTGGCCGACGAGGTCGGCTTGCACGCGGGTGTTCCGGCTCGGGCCGGCATAGCTGGAGGCGCGGGATCGGGGGCAATGGGCCGCGCCGGCCTGCTGGGCGCGCTCTCGGTGCCAAACAGCTGGGCCTCGGCGGCTCCGGCCATCAGAACGGCTGCGGCGGTCATGCCAAGCACCGGCGTGGGTGCCGCACCAGCCGTCGCCGCGGATGGCCCGACAGGCCTATTCAGCGACATGGTCATGTCGAGTTTGGCTGGACGGGCGATCGGCGGTACCGCGGCGCCTTCCATCACTGGTACTGCTACCCGCGTCCTCGGCGGCGCGGCTGCTGAAGTGGCCCCTACCACGGCAACCATCATCGTCATCCCAGCGGGCGAGGAATGACTGAGTTATCCGGCTTTCACACGTGGGCGAACGCGGTCACCTGCGGCTGAGGAGAGATATGGCACTAGATTTCGGTGCGCTACCCCCGGAGATCACTTCCGGCCGGATGTATGCCGGTCCGGGCTCGGAGTCAATGCTGGCCGCTGCGGCGGCCTGGGATGGACTGGCCGCTGA
This sequence comes from uncultured Mycobacterium sp., assembly GCF_964249325.1. Taxonomy (NCBI): domain Bacteria; kingdom Bacillati; phylum Actinomycetota; class Actinomycetes; order Mycobacteriales; family Mycobacteriaceae; genus Mycobacterium; species uncultured Mycobacterium sp. The sequence goes on from NZ_CAXUCH010000196.1 coordinate 2,221, forward strand.
CTTGCACTCCGTAGCTGTTTCCTACGCCTCGGTGATCTCGGGCCTCACCACCGGGCTTTGGTCGGGCCCGTCGTCGGCGTCCATGGCGGCTGCAGCCGCACAGTATGTCGCATGGATGTCGGCCACGGCAGGGCAGGCCAGAGAGACCGCCGTGCAGGCCAGGGCCGCCGCCAGTGCCTATGAAACCGCCTTCGCTATGACAGTGCCGCCGCAGGTGATTGCGGCCAACCGCAGTCAACTCGCGTCGCTGGTGGCGACGAACATCCTGGGTCAGAACACCGCGGCGATCGCGGCCACTGAAGCGCAGTACGGGCAGATGTGGGTCCAAGATGCCATCGCGATGTAC
>NZ_CAXUCH010000196.1:2585-8430 GCF_964249325.1 uncultured Mycobacterium sp.
GCCGCCGCAAACCACCAATGCGGCTGCGCTGGCCGGCCAGACGGCCGCGGTGACGCGAGCCACCAGCAGCTCAGGCGGCAGCGGCGTCGAGTCAACACTGTCCGGGATCCCAGCGCTATTGCAAAATCTCGCATCGGCCAGCACGCAGTACAACACCGACATGGCGGATCTGCTGAACAGCCTTACCGGCTCATCATCGGCGGCGTCGATGTATCAGTCCTTGTTCTCAATCGGTTCTGGGGCGAAGGCGATCCTGCCGGCCAACGACGCGATGATCACCGCCATCTTGGGCATGGTGCAGTTCCAGAAGTTCTACCACCCGGTTGTTCCATTCAGTCCCGAGCTGATCCCGAAATCGGATTTAGGCGCGGGGTTGGGGCTGCGCTCAGCGGTCTCCACCGGCATGGCCACGACCGTGTCGGCGGGTGTGGGGAAGGCATCGATGCTGGGAACGTTATCGGTCCCACCAAGCTGGGCCGCTGCTGCGCCGGCAATCAGACTGGCCGCCAACGTGTTCCCGGGAGCCAGCGTAGCCGCGGCTCCTGCCGCGGGTATGCCGGGAAACCTGCTCAGTCAGATGGCGCTGGGAAGCTTGACTGGAGGCGCGGTCGGCAGCTCTGCCCTAAGGGTGTTCAGCGGAACCGCCGCCCGTGGCCGCACCCCGGGCAAAGACGGCCGCACACCGGTCAAACTTGACCGCGTCATCGCGCAATTGCGGCAGCAACCAGAGGCGGTGCAGCACTGGCAGGTTGACCAGAACGGCCTCGACGATCTTCTGGCGAAACTGGCCAAGATGCCGGGCATCCACACGGTTCACCTGTCCGCTGAGAAGGCCAAGCCCACTTCGCTGCGGTCGCAGCAAGGGTAGCGCCGGTGTGCCGATGTAGATCATCCCTCTGCAGCCGAAGGGATTTGACAGCAGAGCACAAAACATTGTCGTACGACAAGGAGTGCCAATGAGATTCATAACAGCATTGGGCGGCATCTTCGCCCTGATCGCTCTCGCCGTGCCAGGACATGCCGATCCCGGTGTCGAAGAGGGCCGCGACAACGGCGCCTTCCTTGCTTCGTTGCGAAACGCTGGCATCACCTACAACAACGCGGATCAAGCCATAACGGCCGGCCACGCGGTGTGCGGGCTGATCGATAACGGCGAATCGGGGTTGGAGGTTCTCAAGGACCTGAAGAACACCAATCCGGGATTCACGACCGACGGCGCGGCCCAATTCGCTGCGATTGCCGCGAGGTCCTACTGTCCCCAACAACTGGCGCCAAGCAGCGGTGAAGGCGCGAAATAACGTGCCTTAAAAGTCAACCGGATTACCCAGAGCAGGAGTCGGAGCACGGGCGTTCAGTCCATGCTCTTGAGCGCAGGGCTACCGAGGGGCCGGCACTGAGGCGGACATCCAGCAGCGGTGTGGGCGCAAACCGCCGCTGAGGCCGTGGTGATGCTTGTCACAGCTGTCGTCTGGCGTTAGGCTCGGCTAAAGGTTGAGAACACAGCCGCAATTACGGTCGTGAGCTGGTCAAACCCGAGGACCGGTTCCCGTAGTGGACGCCGGCGAGGGTGTGCGGAACGCAACTCAGTTGCATGGCGAGGGCTAACCAGCTATCCAACGGTTCCCGGCCGCACTTCCTTGTCCACGCGGTCGCTCGGGAGGCCATACGTTGAGCTTGACTCCGAGGGTCGGTTGCCTGAGCGATCCCTACTCAACGGCACAGTGCGCTGGCTATGGAACAGCCGACACAGTGCAGCACGACCAATCAGCTGTTGTCGAGCACCACGCATTGCGTCAGGCTGTTCACAACCGGCGGGTTATCGACCGCTTTTCGGCTAATGCGGTGACTGCCTGGAATGGAACCCGTCGGCGCCGACTCGCTTTGGTGGTTACCCGACTTGCTGTACTGCTAAGCCAGGCGTATTCGCCGGATTTAGAGCTCGACACTCAGCGTCATAACCGCTGTATTGAGTCGTATCTGCAGCGTCGGCGACACCGCCCATGGCGCAATCGAGGGTCGTAACGTCGATATCTTTTCGTGAGAAGTTTCCGACCGTAGTTGGCGTTGCCGCGGGGTAGACGTCGACCTTGGGAATCGCGGCGCCAAACCGCCACATCAAAACTCGCCATATCAAAGCTCATTTTGCGTTACTGACGACGTCAGAAACGTCCGAGCGCCGACAGTGCTGCGTACAACACCGGAGGTGACAAAAGCTGACCCGAAATACGTTCGAGGCGGCGGCATAGACGACTCGCTCCATGCGTGCTCGATCGAAGAGCGCCACACTACGACCTTCCATAGCGCCCAGCTGTCCGAGAGGCCTTGCCGCCAAGGGGTTTTGAGATCCGTCGCACTTTCGTGACCGACGTGGATTTAATGCGCCCACTGCTGCTGCCACTGGGCATGTCTGCGAAACCTATTGATTAGGAGCATTATTCGCGATATATTCCCTGGCAAAGCTGGTCTGCTAGCTGGAAAAATTTGGCAGGCAACGACTGTCACGGTCGGCGGGCGCATGTTGCGGTCAATCGGCCTCGAAAGGATGATGTTTCGCCGATATCTGGGGCCAGAGTCACAGTGAGCAGATCACGTGTTGGCTTAGCAAGGGGGTGTGATGATGGACTTCGGCTTGTTACCGCCCGAGATCAACTCCGCTCGGATGTATGCCGGCCCTGGCGCGGGGCCCATGCTCACCGCAGCGGCAGCCTGGGACAGCTTGGCGGCTGGGTTGCATTCGACCGCAGCATCTTACGGGGCTGTGGTCTCCGGAGTGGTTGGCTCTTGGCAGGGTCCGTCGTCGGCGGCGATGGCCGCCGCTGCCGCGCCGTATGCGGCGTGGATGAGCGCCACCGCCACGCAGGCCGAGCAGACGGCGATCCAAGCCAAGGCGGCGGCAGCCGCGTACGAGATCGCCTTTGCTGCAACAGTGCCCCCGCCGATGATCGCGGCCAACCGTGCGCAGTTGGCGGCGCTCATCGCGACCAATTTCTTCGGACAAAACACCCCGGCGATCATGGCCACCGAGGCGCAATACGCCGAGATGTGGGCGCAGGACGCCGCCGCGATGTACGGCTACGCCGCGTCGTCGGCGACGGCCGCGCAGGTAAGGCCGTTTGACCCGCCGCCGCAGACCACGAATGCGGCCGGGACCGCCTCTCAATCCGCGGCGGTCGCCCAGGCCACGAGCACGTCGGCCGGCGCGCACGCGCAAACATTGCCGCAGCTGATGTCGGCGGTGCCGCAGTCGCTGCAGAGCATGGCAGCACCGGTCTCGCCCGCGGCGCCCGCTGCAGCGGCCGCTGATCCGCCCTCCCCGCTGTCGGTACTTCAGAACGTCACGATCGGGCCATTGTCGCCGATCTCGCTTTATGGGCCTTTCGGCAGTGGTCTGCTGTTCGGTTACGCGAACTATCTTTTGCCCCAAAACTCCGCGAACCTGGCCTCGGCGCTCGAAAGGGTGGCAAGAGACGAGTCGAAGTTTGAGGCCCTATTCGGAGAGCTTCCTCCCGGGACCCGTGTGGTGGGCTCAGCAGGCGAGGGAATATCGGCGGGAATGGGCCGCGCCGGCTTGGTCGGCGGCTTGTCGGTGCAGCAAAGCTGGGCCTCGGCCGCCCCGGCGATCCGGACAGCCGCTGCAGCGTTGGCGCAAACCAGCCTCGGCGGTGCCCCGGCGGCATTCGCCGCAGAAGGTCAAGGAAGCGTGTTCAGCAATATGGCCCTGTCGAGCTTGGCCGGACGGGCCCTGGTCGGTACCGGCGGTTCCGCTGCCCGGCCCGCGAGCATGGGCGGCAGTGCTGCTGTGGGCGAGGCCGCCACCACCGCCAACATCTTCGTAATATCCGACGACGATTAGCCGCCGTTGTGGACGTGGGAGCACATGCGATGGCGATCAAACCCCAGTTCGGCGGCCGGAGCGCCGCGGGCGTGCGAGCCATGCTGGGGGAGAGCGGCCACCTGGGCGGCGTGTTTGCCCGCGAACTCTTTTCCAGCAGTGCCGGGCACATGCGGCCGCCGTGGCTGCCAAATCGGCTCCGGCCAGTTAAGAGATGAGGGATTTAGCAATGTATTTCGCGGGTTTACCACCAGAAATCAATTCCGGTCGCATGTTTGCCGGTCCAGGGTCGGGGTCGCTGCTTGCTGCCGCGGCGGCCTGGGACGGCCTGGCCAGCGAACTGCGTAGCGCGGCGGCCTCATACTCCTCGGTGATCGCGGGACTAAGTACTTCATGGCAGGGCCCGTCATCGGTGGCCATGGCAACCGCGACCACACCCTATGTGGCGTGGATGAATGCCACCGCGGCCCAAGCCGAGCACACCGCCGGGCAGGCCAGGGCCGCGGCGGCCGCCTACCAGACCGCGTTCGCGGCGACGGTGCCCCCGCCGGCGATCGCGGCCAACCGCAGCCTGCTTGCGTCGCTGGTGGCGCCCAACATCTTCGGACAGAACACTGCGGCGATCGCGAACACCGAGGCCCTGTACAGCGAAATGTGGGCCCAAGACGCCGCCGCAATGACCACCTATGCGAGCCAGTCGGCGGCCGCCACCCAAGTGAGGCCGTTCAACGTGCCGCCGTCGGTTACAAACCCGGCGGGCACAGCCGGCCAGGCCGCCGCTGTCGGACAAGCCGCTGGCACGGCGGCCGGCACGAACGCGCAATCGACCTTGTCACAGCTGGTGTCCGCGACGCCGCGGGCACTGAACAGCCTGGCAGCACCCGCCGCGGCACCCGCTGCAGCTGATCCGCCGTCGCCGATTACGACTTTGCTGAACCTGCTCGGCCCGACATCCCCGTTGTCAACGGCCGCTTCGCTTTTCGAGGCTCCCGGCAAAGCTGTCGTGCCGGCTACCGACGCCATGGTCAGTAACAGCGTGTGGTTGGTGGCAGTGGCACGGACCATCAACGACAGGGCGGTCACGCTAGAGGGACCGCTGCTCGCGACGCTCGGCTCTGGCACGTCTGCGTCAGGGGCAGCCAGCATGGCGGCAGGGGGGCCGGCGGTTTCGGCCGGTATGGGCGGTGCGGGCGTGGTGGGGGCGTTGTCGGTGCCGCCGAGCTGGGCCGCGGCAACCCCGACGGTCAGGCTTGCCGCTTCCGTGCTGCAGGGCACCAGTGCAGCTGCCGCGCCGGCGGTGGCTACCGAAGGCGCGGGAACGGCGATTAGTCAGCTGGCTTTGGCGAGTTTGGCCGGAGGTGCCCTCGGCCGTAGCGTTCCACGTGGCATCAGCGTCGCTGCGGTCCGTAAGGGAGCACCCAGCCCCGGCAAGGCCAAGGACAAAGACAGCGATACGCCGGACAAACTCAAACAGGTTCTCGCCGAGGCGTCGCAGAAACCGGAGTCGGTGCAGCACTGGCACACCGACAAGGAGCACCTCGAGAGTCTCCTGGACCAGCTGTCGAAGAAACCGGGGATCCATGCGGTACACGTGTCCAAAGGCGGCAAGAACAAGGTAACGCCACCCAGGGCAAAGTGGGGATAACAAGGAAGGGTGAACAAAATGTCGTTTGTGACAACACAACCCGAGCTGCTCGCAGGAGCGGCCAGCGACTTGCAAGGCATTGGCGCTGACATGGCGGCGCAGAACGCGGCCGCGGCAGCTCCGACGACAGGCGTGGTTCCCGCCGCTGCGGACGAGGTATCAGCGCTGACAGCTGCACAGTTTGCCGCGCATGCCACCATGTATCAGGCGATCAGCGCCCAAGCGGCCGCGATCCACGAGATGTTTGTAAACACGTTGGGCACCAGCGCCGGATCGTACGCGGCAACTGAGGTCGCCAATGCGATTGCGGCACGCTAGTGTCCTGAGTCATTAATTCGCTTGCTCTTGTTAGTATGGGCGATGCCGTC
>NZ_CAXUCH010000197.1:0-8427 GCF_964249325.1 uncultured Mycobacterium sp.
GGGTCAGGTGGATGGCGGGGTGGGGCAGGGTGAAAATGTCGCCTTTGCCTTGCGCGGAGGTGTGCGCTCCGGTGTCGATGTAGCAGTATCCTTGGCCGGACAGTGAATCCGCGTGGTCGGTCTTGCCGAGGTAGCGCAGCACGTTCTCGGCGGCGGCTTGGGCGCCGTTTTTGGCAAAGATGGCCGCTTTGGGTAGGGGTCGACCAGACGGTGAGGTCACTGAGGTGGTGTCGCCGACGACGAAGATACCGGGATGTTTGGTTTGCATGGTCTCGACGTCGACGCTGTCCAGCCCGGGCCGACGAGGTTGACGGCGGGCTCGTGTGGAGGGATGAAGACGAGCAGATCGAAGCCGACCTGTGTGCCGACTTGGAATTCGATGCTGTGATTGTCGGTGTCGATACGTGCCACGTTGTGTTCGCCGAAGAAGTCGATGCCGTTGGCGCACGGCGTGACACATCAGTGTTCTCTTCGCACCGGCACGATCAGTGCGCGGCGCGCGGACGTTGCAGCTGAGCGAATTGTTCGGTCGAAGCCAGGGTCGCGATCGCATCGAACAGCGGTATAAACATGTCGCCGGCGGGCATTGCGGTCAGCACCGGTCCAAACAGAGTGTTGCCGGCGATACGCACAATTGGGCTGCCGCCAGTTTCGCCGAGTGCGTCCTGTCCGGCTTGGTGCGAGCTGTGCACGAGATCATCCAGCGAGGCATCGCTGAGCGCGGCCACCGACGTGCCGTCTGCTGCGGCGGCCGCCAGCACGTAGTCGACAAGCTGGTCATCGAGGCTAGCGGCGTGGTCGAAATAGCGCTCGCCGAACGCGAAGTACGCCTCAGCCAAACCTGGCGAGCCTTTGTCGCGGCGAATGCCGGCCATCAGTCGTCCGATTTGGCGGGAGTCGTTCATCCGTGCCTGCTGCGCCGGTGGCAACGGTTTGCCCTCGTTGAGGACCGCCAAATTCATCAGTTGCCAATCGACGTCGAAGCCGAGCTTGGCGGCGGTGGCGTTGAGCCATCGCGCGGTGATCCAGGAGAACGGGCACACCGGGTCGAACCACATCGTCACCTCGGTTGGGCGTGAGCGCGGTTGCACCATCCCGGTTGTCGTCATGTCTTCACATGCCTTCTCTCGTCGAGAACCCGCGCGCCACTAGGCCAGGCTCAAAAACAACTTCTCCAACTCGTCGATCGTCAGTGGCGCCTCGTCGGTGGACCTGCCCGGACGGTCCAGACACTGTCGTAGGCCTGAGGCGATGATCTTGAATCCGGCACGGTCAAGCGCCCGTGACACCGCTGCCAGCTGGGTGACGACGTCCTTGCAGTTGCGTCCCTGCTCGATCATCGCGATGACGCCGCCGAGCTGGCCGTGTGCCCGGCGCAGCCGGAGCAGGGTGGCCTCGATATCCGCGCTGCGGGGGCCTTGGTGTGGCGCCATCGCGCCAGGGGATTTGATACTCACGCTTCCCTTTATACCATACCCCCTATAGTATCCCTACAGCTCACCGAAAGACCCGGCTCGCAGGGTTTCGCCGCTCGAGCTGAGGATCACATCACCGGTCGCCGAAGGGTGAACCAGCGGAAAGGATTTCACCGATGATCCTGCTGAAGCGGGCTTGGCTGCCGCTGGTCGTCGTGGCGGCCGTTGCCCTCGGTGGTGTGACCGTCGACCGGCTTCGCGGTGCCTTTGGCTCCGACCCAATTTTTTCTGCGACCGGACGCAGTGCCGAACCCCTCGTGCCGTTCGCTGTCAAGCAGGTCACATACGAGGTTTACGGGCCCGGCGACGCCCTGGGAAGGGTGAGCTATGTAAACAGCAATGCCCAACCGGAGGACGCGAGCTTCGCGAGCCTTCCCTGGACCTACACGATTACGACGACGATCCCGGCGATCATCGCCAACGTGGTGGCACAGGGCAACAGCGACAACATCGGATGCCGCATCAGCGTCAACGGGGAGGTCAAAGACCAACAATTCTCCCGCGGACATCACGTCCAAACCTTCTGCCTGGTGAAGGCGGCATGAACGCCGACAACGACACTCGCCCAAGGTTTATGCGGGCGGTCCGCTGGTTCGCGGTGCCGATCATTGTGGCCTGGCTGTTAGTGACGGTGGCCGTCAACGTTGTCGTTCCGCCGATCGAGTCGGCTGCCAGAAACCACGCGGTAACGATGTCGCCGCAGGATGCGCCGGCGATGATTGCCGCCAAGCGCATCGGTGAAAAGTTCCACGAGTCAGACTCCGACAGCATCGCGATGATCGTCTTAGAAAGTGAGATAAAACTTGGCGATCAGGCCCACCGCTATTACGACGGCTTGGTGAAAAAGCTGCAGGCCGACCCCATGCACGTGCAGCATGTCCACAACGTGTGGGGAGATCCACTCACCGCCGCGGGCGCCCAAAGCCGCGACGGCAAAGCCGCTTATGTCCAACTCAATCTCGCCGGCAACCAGGGCAGCACACTGGGAAACCAGTCCGTCAAAGCGGTCCGCGAGCTGGTCGCGGACTCCGCGCCGCCCCCCGGACTCAACGTATCTGTGACCGGCCCGGCAGCCCTCACCACAGACATGAACGAGGCCGCCGACAAAAGCATGCTCAAAATGATGGGCGTGACGGGCGTGGTCATCATGATCATGCTTTTCATCGCCTACCGTGCCATCAGCACGGTGCTGCTGGTACTCGTCATGGTCGGTGTCGAGATGGGCACGGCCAGAGGGGTCGTCGCGATCCTCGGCCACTATGACCTGCTGGGGTTTTCGACGTTCGTCGTGGCCATGCTGTCCTCGTTGGCGATCGCGGCGGGAACCGATTACGCGATATTTCTCATCGGTCGCTACCAAGAGGCCCGTCAGGCCGGCCAAGACCGAGAGACCGCCTACTACACGATGTTCCGCGGCACCTTTCACATCATCTTGGGCTCCGGGCTAACGATTGCCGGAGCTACTTTCTGCCTGCACTTGGCCCGACTGTCGTATTTCAAAGCGCTTGGCATTCCGTCGGCGCTGGGGCTGCTGGTCGTCGTCGCGGGAGCGCTGACCGCAGCGCCGGCCGTAGTCGCAGTGGCCAGCCGATTCGGCCTGCTCGATCCCAAGCGGGTCGTCAAAGTCCACGGCTGGCGGCGCATCGGCACCGCCACCGTGCGCTGGCCCGCGCCGATCTTTGCGGCCTCGTTAGCCATCGCCGTAATCGGCATACTCGTGATGCCGACCATGAAGGTCAGCTACAACGATCGCTTTTACATACCCCGCACCCTGCCATCGAATGTCGGCTATGCGGCCGCCGAGCGCCATTTCAGCGCCGCCACAATGAATCCCGACATCCTCATGATTGACAGTGATCACGATATGCGCAATCCCGCCGACATGATCATTTTGGACAGGATCGCCAAAGATGTCTTTCGTTCACCGGGAATCGCCATGGTGCAAAGCATCACCCGGCCGCTGGGCGGACCCATCGAGCACACGTCCATACCGTTCCAGATCAGTGCCCAATCGATTCCGATACGACAAAACCTGCAATTCATGCGGGACCGCACAGACGACATGCTCACGATGAGCGACGATCTGGGCGCCATCATCGGCTCGATGCAACGGATGCAGGGCTTGCTGGGGCAGCTGAGCGCCACCACCCACCGCATGCTCGGCGATATGCACGATATGCAAGCCACGCTTGATGAGATGCGCGACCATCTGGCCGACTTCGATGATTTCGCGCGGCCGCTGCGCAGCTATCTGTACTGGGAACCACACTGCTACGACATCCCCCTCTGCTGGGCGACACGGTCGGTGTTCGAGGCGATCGACGGTGTGGACAAGTTCAGCGACAACATGAGCACGCTGATCACGGACATCAACAACATCGACGCGATAATGCCGCAGATGCTCGCCGAGTTCCCGCCGATCATCGCCGTCGCGCAGTCGATGCGAGACACCCTGCTCACCATGCACAGCAGCTTTTCGGGGCTGATCAACCAAATTTCCCACATGACCGATACCGCCAGCGCGATGGGTCAGGCCTTCGACTCCTCCAAAAGTGGCGACTACTTCTATCTACCGCCGGAAGGGTTCGACAACCCTGACTTTCAGCGCGGTCTGAAACTGTTCCTGTCACCGGACGGCACGGCCGCGCGCTTCATCATCACCCACGACACCGACCCGGCAACACCGAAAGGCATCTCTGCCGTCGAGCCCGAACTGGGCGCCGCGCATCAAGCGGTGAAGGGGACAACGCTGACCGACGCCAGGTTTTACCTCGCCGGCACCGCGGCGATCTACCGCGATATCCGGTCGGGCTCCCAATACGACCTACTGATCGTGGGAATCGCCGCGCTGACGCTGATATTCGTTGTCATGCTCATCATCACCCGGGCTGCGGTTGCATCCCTGGCCATCGTCGGCACGGTGTTGCTGTCGCTGGGCGCTGCTTTCGGGCTCTCGGTGTTAGTGTGGCAACACATCTTCGGCCTCGATTTGAACTGGATCGCCCCCGTGTTCGGGTTGATCATTCTGCTCGCGGTCGGCTCCGACTACAACCTGCTGCTCGTCTCGCGGTTCCAGGAGGAAATCGGCGCCGGACTCAAGACCGGCATCATTCGCTCGATGGGCAGCACCGGCGGGGTGGTCACCGCGGCGGGCCTAGTATTCGCCTTCACCATGATGTCCATGGTCGCCAGCGACCTGCGCTCGATCGGCCAGGCCGGCAGCACCATCGGCCTCGGTCTGCTGTTCGACACCCTGGTCGTGCGCTCGCTTATGACACCCTCGATTGCGGCGCTGCTCGGCCGCTGGTTCTGGTGGCCACAAAAAGTGCGGACACGCCCGGCCAGCCACAGGCCCCGACCCCTTCGGACCGCGTCGACTGGTTCGGTCTCTGCTTCAAAGTAATTCCGCGGAGATAGCGGCCGCCCCGCGAATCCTCAGTAGCTTCACGGTGACTCGCAAAGAATCGTCGTTTGAACATACCTGAGCTCAAAGCGTTAGCCGATTCCCTTGCGAGCGTCGTCGACGCCAGACATCGCTAGCCCGGTCCAGCACCGTTGGCGCGCATAGCGTGCCTCCTGGCCGATCGGTTTCTGTCCGACGCCGAGGCGCAGCTGTCGGAACCTGACACCAGCTGCAACGTCGAAAAGGACCAGATTCGCTCGGTTGCTAAGGCGACCCATGTGGGCATAACGTCGCCGACGCGCCGTTGTCGGTCATGGCGCCTTCTTTCGTTTGGCGATCGGCCCGCCCGACCAATTGGGGCTAGGCGATGAAGCGATGGATGGCTTCGGCGGCGTTGTCCTGGATGATGGGGTCGGCGAGATCGGGAAGCAGCTCGGCCTGATCGATGACGGGCCCGGTGATCTTGGTTTCCGCGCTGGCGTAAAAGACGCGCGTGTGCAATGAAAGGTCGGTGATGCCGTCGACGAGGCGCTGGGCCCCGGCCGCGAGGGGATGCGCGATTTTCAGCAGCGGCGCAATGCGCATCACGACATGTTTGATCAGGATGCGCTGGGGCAGGGGCATGTCCCGGGTTAATTCGGTGCCTGCGGTGTTGCCCGGGCTCATCGTGATGAACCGCAACTCGGGGTGGTGGCGGGCCAGCGCCGCCATCCAGAGCGCCCCGAGGTATTTGGCTTGCCCGTAAGCCAGCGCCGGGCTGAACTTTCTATCGCGGAAGTAGCTGCCGTCGATCACACTGGCGAATTCCTCGACCGACGAGGTGGCAAACGAGGGCCGTTTCATGCGCAATTTCGGCACGCCGCGGGCCGCTTCGCTGCCCACCAGCAGCGCCGCGTCGGTCAGCTTGTTGGCGGTGATGAGTTCGTCGAGCAGCACCGCATGGCCCAGCACGTTAACGGCGAACACCTGGGTAGCGCCCTCGGCGGTCAGGGCGCTCGGGGTGCGACCCCCGGTGCCGCCGGCGTTCATGATCACCGCGTCGACTGGGGCGTTTAACGCCGAAACGGCTGCGCGCACCGATTTGAGATCGGCCATGTCGACGATGACGATCTCGAAGATCGACCTTCCGGTCGCCGCCTCGAGATCTTTGCGCGCGGCGTGGGCTCTGACCTCGTTGCGGCAGGCCAGGATCACCTTGGCGGTGTCGTCACGTAATGCGAGCTGGCGGGCAGTCTCCTTGCCGATACCGGCGTTCGCGCCGGTGATCAGGATGGTTCGCCCAAGATGCTGGGGGGTCACGGTGTGCTCCTTTATGTAGTTGGTCCATTGGTCGGCGGGATGCCGGTCAGGGCGAAGATGTCAATCCGGAATGCCAATACCGGGCAGGTGCAGGATTGCCCTCGCGTTTGCAGGACAGCACCACCTCAGTCTCGTTGACGGATCCAGGCGCCAATGTAGCGGTGACGACCGACATGTAACTAATGTCGCGGCGCTCTTTACACCATGGACCGCCTGGCGCCCCGGATTTCGTCAATCTCACGCACGGGTGTAGCCGGTGGCCGCCAATGCCCTGGAAAGGCTAGCAACTGCGACGATTCGTCGCACACGTGTCCGCCCGCACTTGCTCAACTCAATTTATGGGGACGCTTATGGTGCCGAATGGACGGGACGCGCGGGTGGACGTCCCCGGACCCGCGGTGTCTCTTTGCAGACCATCGGGAGTGATCAGATTTTGGCTCGCACAGTTCATTTCCTCGGGTGAGAGGGTGGACTTCGAGTGGGCGGAGCGACATTGTTAACCAAGGTGTGCCGACAGTAGCCAGGCTTTCATAGACTTGCGGCCGTCCGGCTCGTCCCGCGTTTCTAGGCCCGGGACGGTGAAGCCGGCTGCGAGGTTGGCATGCATGCGGGCGGGCCGGATGTCGTCGACGACCCAGTAGGCGGACACCGTCTGGCGCAGTTCCTCTGAGCTGACCGGGTTGGCTGCGCCGTCGAAGAGACCGTCGGGTGGTGTGCCCGCCTTGTCGAAGACCAGCACGAAGTAGGCCGCGGCGGGGGCGGCGGCCCGCACGATCGACTGCTGATAGGCGTCGCGAAGTTCGACAGGAATCGAGTGGAACAGTTCGCTGTCGATGATGGTGCCGAAGCGCCCGTCGTAGCCGGTGAGGCAAGTGATGTCGGCGACCTCGAAGGTGGCGTTGGTCAGGCCGCGTTCGGCGGCCTGGGCCCGGGCCAGCTCGATCGCGGTGGGCGAGATGTCCACTCCCACGGTGGTATAGCCCATGGCGGCCAGGTGTAAGGACACGGCGGCTTCACCGCAGCCGGCGTCGAGTACCTCGCCGTGCACTTTCCCGGCGGCGATGAGTGCGGCGATATCGGGTTGGGGTTCGCCGATGCTCCAGGGCGCTTTGGGAGCGCCGCCGAATTCAGTGAATTCGCCCCGGTAGGTGCTGTCGAACAGTTCGGGTCGTGTCGTCATCGCACCACCATATCAGGCAGCCTGATATATGCCAACGTAGCTGATATGGACGATGGGCTTGATAGCCAGCCGATGGGCTACCTGCTTACCGAGTCGTCGGCTCGCTCAGTGACGAGATCAACACAGTGCTGAAGCCGCTCAAACTGGCCTTCCCCTAATACATTTGCCTACGGTCCTGGCAGCCAACCCCGCTCAATCCAATGCCGAATTGGCGCGTGCCACCAACGTGACACCGCAGTCGATGAACGCCGTGCTGCAACGCCTGCAAGACGTCGCCCTGGTGAGACGGCCCACGGGCGTCAGCTCGGGACGATCGCGCCCTGCCAACCGCGGCGCAAAGATCCTCAAGCGCGCAGAGTCCGCCGTGCAGCGCGCCGAACAACACCTGCTCGGCGGACTCACTCACATTCAGAGACAAGGGTTCAGAAGCACCCTTATCCTCCTCACTGCCCAAGGTGGTGATCCCACTATCGATTCGATCAGGTGAGTTAGGACAGCAGCACACCGCAGCACTTCATTCTCTCGAAGAGCTCAAGGCTCGCGAACTACTCTCGGGATGTCAAAACTGCCGCAGGCTCGGGCAACGGGATCCCAGCACCAATGCAAGGAATCTGCCGCCAGAGTGCCAACTCAACCCGTGTCGGCCCACGCCGGCATCTGGGGCAGGTTTTCGCAACCCTCCATGCCATAGCGAAAACGATCTGCTGACAGGTCGGTCAGGCATCGAGAAACGATACGCCGGTGAGCTTCTCGGAGACAGCCCACAACTGACGCGCAAGGTCTTCGTCGAGAGCGGGTCCAACGAAATCGGCGAACTGGACGTCGGGAGAAGTTTTCGACCCGACGGGCCCTAGGAATGACGCGCCGCTGGCGGCAGGCGCTCCCGCCGCGTATAAGACGGGGACCGCTGCGGCGACGGGTTCTCGTCCGATCACTGCCGCCATGGCCTTCGTCAGCATGCGCAGCGTCACAGAGGGGTAAGTGTCGTGTAGTGCACTTTTCACCATGCCGGGATGGGTCACGATGCTGTGGATCGGTGACCCACTGCGTCTGAGGCGACGCTCCAGCTC
>NZ_CAXUCH010000198.1:0-3731 GCF_964249325.1 uncultured Mycobacterium sp.
GTGGACACCGATCGACCTGATGCCCAAGTACCACGAGACCAGTGCGGCGGCGTGGCGACAGCTTGTCGGAGCGTCCTACGTGTGGTGGGCATTGGCGGCGATCGTCACCGCCGGCATCACCGTCACGGCTCGCAGCCCGCGGGAAATCGCGACGGCGCCGGACCGGGCGCCGGTGTCGGCGGTCGGTTGAATGCTCGCTCACCGGGCGGATCAGCCGGCTGCGGTTTCGGGAATCCTGGCAGCAGTTCCACCGGACAGCGCCGGCGCGGTGGGCTTGTGACCGTTCTTGACTGTGGCCGCGTAGATGTCGACGTACTCCTGACCCGACAATCTCATCAGCTCATACATCACCTCGTCGGTGACGGCCCTTTCGATGAAATGGTTGCCGGCCAGTCCCTCGAAGCGTGAAAAGTCCATTGGCTTGCCGAAGCGGACGGTGACCCGGCCGAACCGCCACATCTTGCTGCCCGGCGGGTTGACTGTGTCCGTGCCGATCATCGCGACCGGGATGACTGGCACGCCAGTGTGCAATGAGAGCCGCGCCAACCCCGTCTTGCCCTTATAGAGCCGGCCGTCGGGCGAGCGGGTGCCCTCGGGATACATGCCCAGCAACTTGCCCTCTTTGAGCAGTCGTTCCGCGGTACCTAGCGCCGCCTGCGCGGCGTCACCACTACTGCGGTCGATCGGCACCTGCCCGGTCGTGCTGTAGAACCAGCGGAGGAACCAGCCCTTCAAGCCTGTACCGGTGAAATACTCCCGCTTCGCCAGGAAGGTGATCCGGCGCCGCACCACCAGCGGCAAATAGAAGCTGTCCGCGACAGCCAGATGGTTGCTGGCCAATATCGCCGGCCCCGTGCGCGGAACGTTTTCCAGCCCTTCGACTTTCGGCCGGCCAAGCAGTGCAAGTAAAGGGCCCATGAAGATGTACTTGAGTAGCCAGTACCACATGGACCCTCCCTCTCGCCCACACCCGACGGTGCTTTGCGCCAACTGTACCCATCGGCTGTGGATGCGACCACAGAGCGACGGGACAGCTATTCCTCCACCGTGACGGTGATCGGCTGGTAGCGGCTGGTCGCCGGCGCCTCGCCAGCAGGTGCGGCGGTAGCGCCGCCACCGGGCGGTCCCCCTGGGGTCGGCGGCGGCGCCGACCGGTCCATGTCGTCGATGATTGCGTGGATCACCGTCAGCAGCGCGACACTGTGGTCGGCGATGACGGTCAGCAATGGATGCTGGTCACCAGTCGCGAGCGCTGCCAGCGCACATACCGGGCACCACATCTGCTGGCACTTGCCGGTGCCCACTCCGCTGCCCGATGCCCGCGCCGCCGCGGCACGCACCGCCGGATCAATCCCATCCAGGATGCTCTGGGCAAGTTTCCGCAACTCGGGACCAATATCGGGGTGAACGCCCGTCACGAGCCCCGCTCCTCCTCATCACTTCGCGATGCGTCGTCGCCGGCGGTCACGCTGGCCACACCTCCGGATCGGGTCGGAAACGCACCGTCAACTCGCTGCCTCGAAGATGCGCGTCCAACACCGTGCATCGCCGCAGTACCGATGCCAACCGAACTCGGCGCCGCATGCCGCCGACACCGATGATCAGGTCGTCGTCGACCCGCCCCAAAGTGAGCGCGCCACATTCGAGTTGAGGCAACTCTAACCGCAATCGATACACCGATTGCAGCCCTGATCCTGATTCCAGGTCCACGACGGGACGCAGCGGCCCCGGCGGCGGCGACCCACCACGACGGCGGACACCGTCGAGCAGCTCGCTCAACGACTTGGGACCGATCGGCTCACCGGCCAGGTGAGGAGCCAGCACCAGCGCAACGTCACCGATGGTGGCGTCGAGTTCGTTCAGCACAGCTTGTTGCTTGCCGATGCGTTCGGCGTACCAGTCGAATGCGGGGTGCTCGGGCAGGTTGCGGTACTCGTACGAATCGTCCTGCACCAAAATCTGGTTGACGATCAACTCCTCGACCCGCACGCCCATCAGCGACAGCGAACCGAGCGTGCGGACCGCCTCGGCGGCGACCACCCGTTCGGCGGTCAGCACCAGATGAGCGCCGACCACACCACCGTCGGTCAGCAGCGCGCTGAGCCCGTCAACGCTGGCGCGGATGCGCTCCAGCAGTTCCACGACGGCGGCGGAGCGGGTGTCGCTAGCTGCGACGGTCAGCCTGCGATGGCGCGGCCACGCGCGTTCCACGTACAGCCCGAAGGTGGCCGGCAAGGTCAGCATCCGCAACGCGTCGGCGGTGGAGGCACAGTCGACCACGATGTGATCCCACTGCCCGGCTGTGGCCAGTTCGCCGACCTCGTGCAGGCCGAGCACCTCCTGGACTCCGGGCAGTGCCGAAAGCTCTTCGGGGGCGATGCTGCTCAGTTCCGAATCAAGAAAGCGGCGGCCCACCGCGTACACCACCTCACGCCAACGGGCTTCCAGCAGCGCCAGTGTGTCCAGTGCCAGCGCATCGAGGAAGCCACCGCCGGCATCAACGTCATCGGCGAGCACACGCACCGGATCACGGTGTCCGGTCGGCGGGACCGCAACGCCGAGCACGTCTCCCAGTGAGTGCGCTTGATCGGTGGACACCACCAGCACCCGATGACCGGCGCGCGCCTCCCCCACAGCGGTGGCGGCCGCCAGGGTGGACTTTCCTACCCCACCCTTGCCGACGAAGAGACTGATCCGGGCCAGGGTGGGCGCTGTGGACTCACTCAGCCTCGACTCGTTTCTTCAGATCCTTCAACGCGGTGTCGGTCAGCCTGCGCTCAGCCTTGCGCTTGAGCAACCCGATCATCGGGACGGCCAGGTCGACTGTGAGCTCATAGGTGACATCGGTGCCAGATCCGTTGGGCTCCAGGCGGTATGCGCCGTCGAGGGATTTGAGCAGCGAGCTGGATACCAGCGACCAGCGAACCGAATCATGGTCTTTGGGCCAATCGTAGGACAACACCATCGTGTCTTTGAGAACGGTGGCGTCTAACACCAGTCGCGCCACCTTCGGATAGCCCTCGGCGTCGGCCTCCAGCACTTCGGCCTCTTTGTACTCCGATACCCATTCCGGGTAAGAGCCGATGTCAGCAATGACATCCATCACCGTGCGCGGATCCGCATCGATATAGATGGTCTGCGTCGTCTTCTCCGCCACCTGGTTGCTTCCTTCTCGCCCGTAAACGGGTGGACCTCGGCTCCGGCCGGAGTACCTTCTGGCCCTTCGGCAGAAACGGTACTCCCCATCGCAACCCAGTCCGGCTAAGCCACCGGAGAAATCCCAACGGGCCGCGACCGCTCCAGTGTGGCCTTGACTTCGAAGGCCATTTTCTTGGCGGCAACCCGCCGGCGGTGCGTCATTCGGGGCAGGTTCATCCGGGCCAACTGCCACGCGGCAGCACCGGAAGGCTCAGCGTGCAAGAAAAAGTGCAGCAACACCCCGTCCAGCGCCGGTTCCAGCCAGATCTCCATGGTGCCGGTGAGGGCGCCGGTCACCGCCCACCTGATTCCCTTGTCGCCACGATCCTCGACGACCTCAAGCCGCAAGTCAGGCCACCACCGCTGCCAGCTGGCCCGGTCGGCGACAGCGCGCCCTACTCGCCCAGCGTCCGCGGCGACAAAAGTCTCGTCGGCGACCTGAATGCTGTGCACCGTTCCAGCTTCACATACCCCCGCGCCGACGCCCACCACGACCGCGACCGGCCTGCCATCCTAGGGCGATGTTTGATGGT
>NZ_CAXUCH010000198.1:3831-8382 GCF_964249325.1 uncultured Mycobacterium sp.
GGCGACCCGCTGCGCCCGGCTCCGCCGCGCTCGCGATCGCCACAAAGTCCCACGGTGGCGACCCGCTGCGCCCGGCTCCGCCGCGCTCGCGATCGCCACAAAGTCCCACGGGGGCGACCCGCTGCGCCCGGCTCCGCCGCGCTTGCGATCGCCACAAAATCCCACGGTGGCGACCCGCTGCGCCCGGCTCCGCCGCGCTCGCGATCGCCACTACGCTGGACGGCATCGAGCCGGCGACCCCGGCAACGTCATGCGATGTCAAGCGAGGTCAAAGAGTGCGTGAGTTCAGTGTGCCCGCCCCGTTTACCGTTGGCGAACACGACAGCATCGTGGCATCGGTCTATGACCACGAGCGTGAAGACCCTGACTTCGTGATTTTCCAGCGGCTGATCGACGGAGCTTGGACTGACGTGACATGCGCCGCCGCAGCCGGCCAAATCCGCTCGGCTGCAATGGGTTTGATTGCTCTGGGCGTGCAGCCTGGTGACCGGGTCGCGATCTTCTCGGCAACCCGCTACGAGTGGGCGATCCTCGATTTCGCGATCCTGTCCGTCGGCGCCGTGACGGTCCCGATCTACGAGACGTCGTCGGCTGAGCAGGTGCGCTGGGTGCTGCAGGACTCCGAGGCGGTGGTGGCGTTCGCAGAAACCGACGCGCACGCAACGATGGTCAGCGAGCTCACCGGCCAGCTACCGACGTTGCGCCGGGTATTGCATATCGACGGCTCGGGCCGCAAGGCGCTTGACCAGCTCGCCGAAGAGGGCGCGTCGGTCGACCCCGCCGAGGTCACCAACCGGGTCCAGGCTTTGCGCAGTGCTGACCCGGCGACGCTGATCTATACGTCGGGAACCACCGGGCGACCCAAAGGATGCCAACTCACCCATTCCAACCTCGTGTACGAGACCCGCGGCGCCGAGGAGGTGCTGCCCACCCTGCTGACCAAGGGCGAACGGCTGCTGGTCTTTTTGCCGCTGGCCCACGTGCTTGCCCGGGCAATCACGATGGCCGCATTCGCCAACAAGGTCACGGTCGGCTTCACCAGCGACATCAAGAATCTGGTGCCGATGTTCGCGGTGTTCAAGCCGACGATCGTGGTGTCGGTGCCGCGGGTATTCGAGAAGGTGTACAACACCGCCGCGCAAAACGCCGCCAATGACGGCAAGCGGCGGATCTTCGACATCGCCGCGCAGACTGCCGTCGACTGGAGCCAGGCGCAGGACCGCGGCGGCCCGGGCCTGCTGCTTCGCGCCAAGCATGCGCTCTTCGATCGGTTGGTCTACCACAAGCTGCGTGCGGCGTTGGGCGGAGACTGCCGCGCCTCCATCTCCGGCGGTGCCCCACTTGGCGCCCGGCTGGGTCACTTCTACCGCGGCGTGGGCCTGACCGTGTACGAGGGCTACGGGCTGACCGAGACCAGCGCGGCCATCACCGTCAACCAGGTCGGCGCCTTGAAAATCGGTACCGTCGGAAAACTCTTGCCCGGCAACAGCATGCGCATCGCCGACGACGGCGAGCTGCTGGTTCGCGGAGGCGTGGTGTTCAGCAGTTATTGGCACAACGAACAAGCCACCGCAGAGGCATTCACCGACGGTTGGTTCAAAACTGGCGACCTCGGCGAGGTCGGCGAGGACGGCTATTTGACCATTACCGGCCGCAAGAAGGAAATCATCGTCACCGCGGGCGGTAAGAATGTCGCCCCGGCGGTGCTCGAGGACCAGTTGCGGGCGCACCCGTTGATCAGCCAGGCGATGGTCGTCGGCGACGCTAGGCCGTTCGTCGGGGCGCTGATCACCATCGATCCGGAGGCGTTCGAAGGATGGAAACAGCGCAACAGCAAGGCCGCCGACGTGTCGGTGGGCGATCTGACCACTGACCCAGACTTGGTCGCCGAGGTGGACGCCGCGGTCAAACAAGCGAATCTGGCTGTCTCACATGCCGAGTCAATCCGTAAGTTCCGGATTCTGCCGGTCGACTTCACCGAAGACACCGGTGAGCTGACCCCCACCATGAAGGTTAAGCGCAAGGTGGTGTCGGAGAAGTTCGCCCCCGACATCGAAGCGATCTACTCCTAAGACGCGAGCCACTCGCTAACCGTCCAACAGCGCGGCCATACGTGCGGCCAGCGTGTCCCACCGCCAGTTTTCGGTCACCCAGTTCCTGCCCGCAGCACCCATGGCGGCAGCCCTGCCGGGATCGGCCAACAGCGCACCGACCACGTCGGCAACCTGGTCCACCGATCGACCGTCGACAACACACCCGGTTATGTTGTGCCGCACGGTTTCCGGTGCTCCACCCGAGCACCCGGCAACCACCGGCACGCCAGTGGCGGAGGCTTCCAGGAAAACGATGCCCAGCCCCTCGACGTCCAATCCAGCACCTCGGGTCCGGCACGGCATCGCGAAAACGTCGGCCATCGCGTGATGTGCGGGTAGCTCAGCGCCGGAAACTGCACCGGTCAAGATCACCTGCTCGGCCACCCCGCAACCCTGGGCCAGCCGGCGCAGCGCCGAAAGGTAGGGACCGCCGCCGACGATGACCAGCGCGGCGCCCTCGACTCGCTGCCGGATCGCCGGCAGCGCTCGGATGAGCATGTCCTGCCCCTTGCGCGGTACCAGCCGCGACAGGCACACCACCGTGGGGCGCTGGCCCAGCCGGTAGCGGGACCGCAATTCGGCGCGGCTCGCCGGGTCCGGCCGGAACCGGTCCGTGTCCACCCCGGGCGGCAGGTACTCCAATGCCGCCTGCGGCCCGAATGCCGACGCGAACCGGGCGCGGGTGTAGCGGCTGACGAAGGTCACCACATCGGTGCTATCGCCGATGCGACGCAGCACCGAGCGGGCCATAGGAAGCATCGACCAGCCCACTTCGTGGCCATGCGTGCTGGCCAGCACCCGAATCGCGCCGGCCCGTCGCGCGCGGTCCGCCAGCAATGCCAGCGGCGCCGCGGCGCCGAACCAGACGGTGTCGATGTCGCAGGCGGCGATCAGGCTGCGCATCCGGATGTCGACCGCCGGACCGGGCAGCATCAGCGTGCCCGGATGGCGCACCACCTGATAGCCAACTGCGCGCGCGTCGAAGGCGTCGGCACCTTTCCACTGCGGCGCATACACCGTCACGGCATGCGACCCCATGCTGACGATCCTGCGCACCAGCTCTTCCAGATAAGACTGAATGCCGCCCCGCCGAGGCGGAAAGTCGTTGGTCACCAGCAGGACCCGAGCCACCCGGAAAGGCTAGCGGTTGAGCCACTGCTGCCAGCGCGTGAGCACGCTGGCCGGTTCGGTGCCCAGCACCGCACGCATCGCGGCGGTCACCCCGGTATGTCCCACACCGCAGGCGGCGAGGTACAACCGGCGCAGCCTCGCCGTCCCGTACGCGTCGGCCACGAAGCGAGCAAACCACCACGCCTTGTCATAGCCCAGCGAGCGCTGCGGCCCGGGCACGTCGAGGTCGGCATCGGAGGGAAGTGTGGCCGCCAATGCGGGGGGCGCCGACGTGGGTGGCCGTGCAACGAAGTCGGCCACGCCTTCAGTCAGCCAGCGCGGCGCGTCAAGGGTGGTTTCGGCGCGCGCCGCGTAGTGGAAAAGCTCGTGGCGCAACACTATTCGCAGCGACGTGTCGCTCATCGTCGCGGCGCCCGGCGCGAAGACGATGCGCTGGCCGAACGCGGCACGATGCTGGGGATCGACTCGGTCGGCGACGGTGACCGCCGCGATATCGGCCCACTGCGCCGGCGCACCGCCGGCTGCGGCCGCGAACTGCTGCTGCGAAACCGTCGCCACCACCGTGATCTGGCGCAGCCACTCTGGCCCCCAGAAGGCCTGCACCGCGTCGACAGCCCCACCCATCTCGGAGGCGACTCGAGCCAAAAGCCGGTCGGTCCTCGGGCCCCCGAGGCTCACCAGCCGCACCGTGCGGCCCCCAGCGACCACAACCGTTTGCGCGGTGCTGGCAGCGCTGGCTGCAGCTGGTTGCTCCGGGGGGCCTGCCAACACCGCACACCCAACGGTCAACTCGACGAGAAGTGCACCGGCCAATAGCACCGGAGGCCACCGGCGACGAAACCGCTTGGCGAGGACTCCGCCCGGCAACGATGTGGGCCACCATGGCCCGAGGCGGGGGAACCTCCAGCCGGGTAGCGGCGAGGGGGCGAGCCGGGCCATCGACTCTAGTAGCGGCGCGCGTTGTGGATCGGGCCGGACGATGTCATCGGCACCACCCGCACCGGCTGACCATAGGTGGAGGAATGAATCATCAGACCGTCGCCAATGTAGATGCCGGCGTGTGAAGCGTCGGAGTAGAAGGTCAGCACGTCGCCGGGCTGCAGATCCGACAACGCGACCGGCTGCCCGCCATTTGCCAACGCCTGGCTGGAGTGCGGCAGCGGAATGCCGGCCTGCTGGAATGCCCACATCACCAAGCCCGAGCAGTCGAACCCGCCGGGGGCGGCACCGCCCCATGAGTAGGGCTGGCCTACCTGGGTGAGTGCCGCCTGGACGGCGACCGCGGCAGCACCCGAGCCGGGGCCGGCGGGCGGCAGCGCGTCGGGAG
>NZ_CAXUCH010000199.1:0-4328 GCF_964249325.1 uncultured Mycobacterium sp.
ATTCATCTCGTATGCCGATCAGGCCGATGTCGCATTGGTTTTCGCCCGCACGTCGGACCCCATGCTCAGCGCGTTTCGGGTGGACTGCTCGGCCCCGGGGTGGTCGGTGGACGCACCGAGCGAAGTGCTGTCGATGGGCGGCACCGAGGCGCGCCCGGTTCACCTTGATGGCGTTCGTGTTTCGCAGGCGCAGATGATCGGGCCAGAAGGAGCCGGATTCGAGATCATGCTCACCGGTGAGGCATTCGGCAAGATCCGGGCAGCCTCAATCTGCGTCGGCATCGCCAGGCGGGCCCTGCAGGAAGCGGCCGAGTACGGACTGACACGGCAGCACCGGGGTTCGCCAATTGCGAAGCGATTTCCTACGATCCAGGCACTGCTGGGCTGCGCAGCTGCTCAGGTGCTCGCGGCCGACGCGTTGGTATTGGCTTGCGCCGACGCGTTGGACCGAGGTTCGGCGATCGCGGGCCAGGCAGCGGCCGCCCGCCTGACTGCGAGCCGCGCTGCCCGCGAAGCCGCCACCGCGGCGCTGCATGTCTGTGGCGCCTACGGCCTGACCCGCGACATGGTCGTTGAGCGGCTCTATCGGGAAGCAGTGTTCTTCGACGTCGCACAGGGCGTCGCGGAGATCCAACAGATCATCGTCGGTCGCGAACTGCTTTCAGCAGCGGAGCCAAAGAGCAGCAATGCCCAGCTGTGAGCGTCGCGCAACCGGCTACTACGCGCGCCCCCTGGTGTTTTCGGCAGTGATGCATGCCGACAGTGTGTTTCCGTCAGGAATGCACCTACCGCGCACGAAGACCATCCCGCGATATGTTGCACGGGACCGCCCACGCATCTTGCCCGCTGAGCTAGGCGGCAAAGTGCACGAGCGCCCGTTCATGTGTCGAGCTCGATCGTGATCGACCCGTCGGCCAGCGATCGCACCGACCCCCGAACGCCTGTGGGTACACGGTCGAAGGTTGCCGCACGCTTGCCTGCGCTGGAGACCACCAGCTCGCCGGCGTCACTGTCGACGGCCCACTCGGCGGCGTTCACCACGACACCCGGTCGGCCCGGAGCGCCGAGCCCCAGCGCCGGTCCCAACATGACGTACGGAACCACCTGCGGCGCAACGTCGGTGAGCCGAGCTAACGCGTCTGGGCGCGCCCACACGATCTCGACGTTTCGCAAAAGCTCTGCAACCGGCGGCTGTTCGGGCTCCAAGGCGCTCAGCGTCTCGCCCCCCAGACCAAAGATCGCCTTGACCGGCAGCCGCTGCAAAAACATCGACGTGCGCCGGGCATCGAAGCTCCACACTTCCGCGGTCAGATAGATGACACCGATCCGGCGCAGCGCACGCACAACTGGGCTGGTCCACGGACCCTCGTGCTGACTAATCGTGATCAATACCAGGTCGCCGGAGCCGAGGCCGGCCGATCGCAGCAGCGACTCCGCCCACTGCGCATCACGTTCGAATTCGTCCCAACCGATCTCGAAGTCGCGGAATTCCCCGCCGATACGGACCCGGCCGATCCCGACGATGGGCGAGCGGGGAAGCGCCTGGGCCGCCGCCGTCATCGTCGCCCGACTCATGCCTTCACCACCCGCGAGAACTTCGCAACACTCGATGATGTCGCGAGCAGATCATCGATCGGGCGCAGCTCGACATCCACCGGCACACCCAGCCCCGCTTCCAGCGCCCCGGTGGCCCGCCGGCGCAACTCCTCCAGATCCCCGGTACGCTCCGGGGGATATCCGGCTCGGACCCGAAGCCGCTGCATCGCATCGGCATACCGCACCACCTGGAAGATCCCATCACCCAACTCGGGAACCGATTCCACCAGCTGCCAGATCTCCGAGAGCATCACCGGTTTGGCGGCGACCAGCATCTCGTCGCCGCTGCGGCCCAGCACCCACATGCGGGCATGGGTACGCCCGCATGGCGCGGGCTCGCGCGTCATGCGCACGATGTCGCCCGAGCGGAACCGGACGTAAGGGGCCGCCCAGTTGTCCAGGTCGGTGGCGATGAGCTCGCCGATCTCGCGTTCGCCGACTGGTGCCCCGCTGACCGTGTCGAGCGTTTCGGCCAGCACCGTGTCCTCCCACAGCACATAGCCGTCGTGCTCGCGTCCTTCCCATGCTGTTCCGGTGTCCCCCGCGCTGGTGTAGGTGTACAGGTCGACGCCCCATTGGTCGCGAACCTTTTGGGTCAGCATCTTTCCCAGCGGCATCCCGGCGAACGCCGCGCCTTTCAGCGATGACAGCATTGCCTTGATGTCGTAACGGTTTTCGAGCTTTTCGAACTCCAGCACGATCGGCAGGAACAGTTGAAGGAAGGCCACCTGGTGTCGCTCAATGGCCTGCAGCACCTGCTCGCCCTGGCCGACCCAGGAGTCGATGTAGATCGGGATCAGCCCCATCATGTGCAGGAAGTCGTCGAAATAGCCGCGAAACGACCCCGGTGGCATCAGGACCTTGTCGCCCGGGCGAAGACCGATCTCCCAGAAATTCCGGGCATAGTGGGTGGGCAGCGGCGGGGCAACCTCCCAGATCTCGGGTATCAGCTCGGGCATGCCCGTGGTCCCCGATGTCGATGTGATCGAGGTCAGCTCCGAGACGTCGACGCACAGCAGCCCGCCGAACGGGTCGCCGGTGCGCTCCCGGTACGCCTTGATGTCGTCTTTGCAGAACGTGGGAACCTTGCTAGTGAAGTCGCCAAGGCACCGTATGTCGTCGGGCGACACCCCTGCGCCTGACCACAGCTCCCGGTAGAACGGCGAGTGTTCCCAGACGTAGGGCACCAGTTCAAGGATCCGCTTTTCCTGAAGAGCGGTGATCTGGTCGCGGCTGGCCATCTCGATCTCCGGCTCCAGGAACCGGCGTTCATACTCGACGCTCGCCGCGGGCGCGGTTTTTGTCGCTTGCACGCTGATGTCTGTTGTCATCTGCTCCCCGCGAGGTTTTGCACTGCGCTGTACCTTACACTGTAACGTGGCGGCCGCCGCATCGGTATAGGTTTGACGGATTGCGCCTGGTGGGAGGAGCGACCATGCCCGATGTCACGTTGTCCGACATCTGTAGCGAGCATCGGCGCCGCTACCCCGACCGGTTGGCGGTCATCGACGGCGCCAAGCGATACACCTGGCCGCAGTTGGACGAGCGGGTCAACCGGGCAGCGCGCGTGCTGGCCGAGCGCGGCGTAGCCCGGGGTGAGCGGGTGCTGTGGCTGGCCCAGACTTCGTCACGGTTTCTCGAGCTCATGCTGGCCTGTGCACGTCTTGGGGCGATGATCTGCCCGGCCAACTGGCGCCAGTCCGCCGAAGAGTTCGCGTTCGTGATCAACGACTTCTCCCCGAAGGTGATCGTCTGGCAAGACGAAGAGATCGGCGAGCGGGTGCACGAGGCCCGTGATCGTGTCTCGTCGAGCGCGGCCTGGATCCAACACGACAGCGACCAAGCTGGCAGCTACGAGGACCTACTGGCCGCAGCCAGCACGAAGCCAGTGTCTGCGAATGTGGATCCGCACGACGCGCTGCTGGTCATCTACACGGCAGCGCACTCGGGCCGACCCGCGGGCTCGATGCTGTCCCACCGCAACCTGATCGCGATGGCCCTTCAAACGGGCAAAATCACCGACGCCGACGAGAATTGCATTTTCGTCAATTCCGGACCGCTGTTTCATATCGGCAATTTCCAGTTCGAATCCCTGCCCGTGTTCGTCATGGGCGGCACCAACGTCTACATCCGCCGTGTCGAAGAGGAGGAACTCCTGCGGCTCATCGCCGCGGAGAAGGTCACCTCGGCGTTTCTGATGCCGCCGACCATCTTGAAGATGAAGGAGCTCAATACCTCAGCGGGCCTCGACATTTCGTCGCTGCGGGCCGGTGCGTTTGCGCCGCTGTGGGGCGACGCGTTGCCGCCCGACACGACCCGCTGGGGCAGCCACAGCGGGGGTTTCGGTCAGACCGAAGTCACCGGTTTGTCGGTACTGAACGGTTACGGCGGCAAGGGAGTCGGCAACTCAGGGCGACCCGGGCCGCTGTGCCAGGTGCGCATCGTCGACCCCGATGGCGTCGAGGTGCCCGACGGGTCGACCGGTGAGATCGTAATCCGCGGCGACACGGTGCATCTGGGGTACTGGAACCGGCCGGGCGTCAACGCCCGCCGGATGCGTGACGGCTGGTGGCACACCACTGACGCCGGCCGCCGCGAAACCGATGGCACCATCACGTTTCTCGGCACCTTGACGAGGATGATCAAGTCCGCCGCGGAGAACATCTATCCACCGGAAGTGGAGTCGTGCCTGGCCAGCCACCCCGCTGTGAAGCAGGCGGCGGTCATCGGAG
>NZ_CAXUCH010000199.1:4338-8314 GCF_964249325.1 uncultured Mycobacterium sp.
AAGGCGATCGTCGTGCTTGAGGACGGTCAGAGCGTCACCGAGCCCGAGCTGATCGAGTACTGCCGCTCTCGCATTGCCTCGTACAAAAAGCCAAAGTCCGTGGAGTTCGTCGATGCGCTGCCGACGGTCGAGGGCAGGGTCGACTATGAGGCGCTCGACGACAAGTTCGGTGGCGGCGGATATCCCGGCGGGGCGAACGTCGGCGGCGTGGGCACGGCCTGACTGCGAGCACTGCAGCGGCCAACGGCGCTGCGGCGACAGCGCTACCCACACTAGATACCTGCGGAATCAACCTATGCTTCACGTGGGATCAGCGGGGCAGCAACGCGACTAGCTTTCCCGCGGCATCGACACTGCGACGGCGACTTCGGGAACCGTTCCAGGCACCCTGCATTGCGCGCCTCCTCCCGATTAAGCGTCACTATCAAGACACCGTCGATCAGCTCGATGCCAGGACGGCATCGCGGTGGCTCGGCCGGCTCATCAAAAGATGCCGTAGCCGCCGTCGATGCGCATGCAGTCCCCTGTATGAAATGACGACGCGGCACTGGCGAGATAGATTGCGCTGTACCCGACACTGACGCCTGCACGAAGTGTTGCACCGCGGCGGCCTTCGCGGCGCGGATGAGGTTACCGGCCTGCCGGCGTTCGGAGTCGGCGTCACCAAGCGGCGCGGGCTGGACGGAAAAGACCCCCGTGCACCCTGAGCAGGCGGACCTGAGCGAGTCGACGTCGTCGAGGCCACCTTCCGCATCGCCTTGTCCGCGTTGGCAAGTCCGCGAACTCGCTCCGCGCCGCCTTGCGGCCGGCGACATTGCATGCGCGGCGAAGGTAGCTAACTTTGGCCTGGCGGCCTTATCTGGCGCGCGGTCACGGATGTCGTTGGGAAGGCGCGGGTTGGCGCGCCAGAGCGCGGGCGGTCAATGCGCGGCTCCGGTGTGGCCCTGCAGGGCACAGGTATTGGTGGCCGAGGTGTTGGTCTTGGCCTGTGCCGATTTTTGTTGGATCAGGGCGCATCGCTACCTGACCGCACAGCGAATCCGCAGCGCTGCCGAGCATCTGAATAGGCTAAGCGCGACGGGCAACTGTGGCCTCTGACTTCTAGGCTTGCTGCTCCTGGGATGTCGTTGTCCGGCTGCCCAGCAACGGGCGGTCATAGGAGATGTCGTCAAGGCTACGCAAGCTTGGCCCAGTCGATTTCATGATCGCGACGAATTCGGGCGGGAAGTTCGTTTCACCGAGAGTTGTAGTCTGCTCGTTGATGCAGACGCGACGAACGATTCCCCATGCGCCGTTACGCTTTTCGAATCGGTCGATGTACCGGCCGAACGACAATGTCGGCGGTCCGACACGGTTGTCACCCCAGAACATGCAATAGGTCTCGCCATGCGCCACCTCGCCGTCTAAATCAAGCATCGTGTTGGTGATGATGTGATGGTGCTGACGCTGGTTGTCGGTGTGATAACCGATCGCCCAGTCGCAGAACTCCTCGGGACTGCCGCTGGCTACGCCATGCTCGTCGATAGCGTCGACGTGATACGCGGACTGCATCAACTCCTTGTCGGCGCGATCGATGCCCCGTGTGTAGCGCAGTAGGCAGTCACCGATTTCTTGGCGGTCCTTCGCCTCTTTGAGATAGGCGATGAGATCGGATGTCAGCGTGTTGTCCACGGTAAGGGCCTCACAATCGGTCTCATCGACAAGCTATACAGCGATCACTGTACTATTTCTTCTGCTGGCTCTTAGCGCTTTCGAGAAGATTGGCCCGTGTCCTGGCTGCCGGCGATGAGTCAAGTACCCGGCGCCGTCGAGCACGGCTGTCGCGGGCCATGCCACTTCTTAGACTGCGACCGGCATCGCGGGCCTCGTGCGCAAAACCGACCATCGAGTCATCACAAGTAACGTCTCACCGCTGGCGGACTTCCGATCTTGATTGCCGTGCGCACGGCATTGACAGACACCGTCGCGACAGCTATACAGTAATCGCTAACTAATGGTGATCCGCGACATACTGGGGGCCGCTATGGCCGACGACATAGTGCAGCAGATGGCGCAACGGTTCGACCATCACGACCCGGCTCTGGCTAATGAGGGTGTGCCACAGCGGGTGTACCGCCATCTGCGAAACCACTGCCCCTTCACATGGTCGGACGCCTACGGCGGCTTCTGGGTGGCGTCAAGGTATGCCGACATTGACCAGGCGGTCCGCGAGCCGGAGACCTTCGCGTCCTCGCAAGGCATCCTGATCCCGGACCCGTCGGATGCACTGACACCCGACGATCGACAGAATCGGTTCGAGATCGGCAAGGGGGTGATCGGCCCCCCAGTGGCCTACGACCCGCCGGCGCACACCCCGATCCGCCGCAAGCTGGAGCCCCTCTTCGCACCGGCGGTCGTGCGCCAGCGCGAGGACTACATCCGCTCGGTGGCCGACGAATGGATCGACACCTTCATCGCCGACGGACGGTGCGACGTGGTGGCGCAATATTGCGCGCGGGTGCCGACGATCGTGGTGCTCAACTGGCTGGGCCTCCACAACGAAGATTGGAAGGTGTGGTCAGACGCCGTGCTGAACCAGTTCAGCAGGCCCGGCCAGTACGGCCCCGACACCTCGGCGGTCGACCTGGGTAAGCTGCTCCTCACGCTGCAGGACCGCCGCGAAAACCCAAACGACGACGTCATCACCGCCATCACGCAGATCAGAATCGACGGCGAACCGCTCCACGATCTTGAGATGGTGGCCCTACTCGCCCAGCTGGTGTTCGCCGGACTCGACACCACCACCAACGCCACCGCGAGCACCCTCGTCGAGTTGTACCGCCACCCCGACGTGCGGGCAGAGCTTGCTCGCACCAGCGATGACGATCGGCTGTGGGCCAGTGCAGTTGAGGAGTTCCTCCATTACACCTGTCCCATCCAGGGTTTCAAACGTACGGCGCGTACCGAGACTACGCTGGCCGGCAAAACCATCAAGGCCGGCCAGCGGGTATTTATGCTCTGGGCGTCCGCCAACTTCGACGAGCACGAGTTCGAACGCCCCGACGAGATTGACATAAGACGTGTAGCCAACCGGCACATGAGTTTCGGGCGCGGAATTCACCGCTGCCTCGGGTCTCATCTGGCCCGACTGGAGGTCAAGGTGATGCTGCAGCAAATCCTAAAACGCCTGCCGGACTACACGATCGACGAAACGGGACTCGCGCTCCATCACGACGTCGGGGTCGCCTACGGATATGAATCCGTACCTATGCAGTTCACCCCGAACCCCGGCGGCTTGAGTGCCGAACACGGACCTGCCGCATCACCAGCCGCGGCCGGCTGATGGCTTGCGGTGCGCGAACGGCACTGAAAGAGCACAGCATCGCTGAGACGAAGGGTTGCCATGGGTCTGCTTGACGGCAAGGTCGCATTCGTCACCGGTGCCGCCCGCGGAATGGGCCGCAGCCACGCGGTGCGGCTGGCGCGCGAGGGCGCGTCGGTCATCGCGATTGACGTCGCGCGCGCCGTGTCGCCGCACAACGGGTACCCGGCCGCAACGGAGGCCGACCTGAAGGAGACCGCCCGCCTGCTCGAGGCCGAAGGACGCTCGTTCCTGACCGAAGTGGCCGACGTCCGCGACTCCGATGCGCTCGAGGCGGTGCTTTCAGAGGGAGTCGCGCGTTTGGGCGGTCGGCTCGATGTTGTGGTGGCCAATGCGGGCATCAACAACTGGGGCCGATTTTGGGAGATGCCCGACGAGCAATGGCAGACGATGATCGACATCAACCTGACCGGCGTCTGGCGAACCATGAAAGCTGCGGTGCCGAAGATGCTTTCGGCCGGCAATGGTGGATCGATCATCGCGATCAGCTCTGTCGCCGGGATCAAGGCACTGCCCGGCCAAAGCCATTACACCGCCGCAAAGCACGGTGTGACGGGCTTGGCCAAGGCCACCGCGATCGAACTGGGCGAGTACGGCATCCGGGTCAACACCATC
>NZ_CAXUCH010000200.1:0-8207 GCF_964249325.1 uncultured Mycobacterium sp.
GGCGACGGGAGATCGCCGTGGCCGGCGTGGCGGGCGCACCCGCTGCTGTTCCCGTTCCTGCACGGACAGTCCGGCGGACTGCTGCGTCTGGAGGTGCCCGCGGACCGGCGCCCGGCGTGGGACGCCATGATCGGGTCGATCGAAACCGAACTGACCACCCGACAAGAGGGCTACCGACAGGCGGCGCTGGCGCATCTGACACTGCTGCTGATCGACCTCGCACGTCTGGCCGGTGATGTGGTGGGGGACCTGCGACGCAGCGGCGAACCGCTGCTGGCCGACGTGTTTGCGGTGATCGACCGCCGTCACGCCGAGCCGCTGTCGCTTCGCGATGTCGCGCGCGAGATCGGCATGACACCCGGACACTTGACCACGCTTGTGCGCCGGCGCACTGGGCGAACCGTTCAAGAGTGGATCATCGAACGTCGCATGACCGAGGCCCGCAAACTGCTTGCCGACACCGATCTCCCGGTCAGTGAAATCGCTCGGCGGGTCGGGATCTTCGACCCCGGGTATTTCAGCAGGCTGTTCCGTCGCGACCACGGCAGCTCACCCAGAGCCTGGCGCGGCCGATGAGGCCTGGCCTACATCGGGTTGGCCCGCAAATAGCCGTAGATCCCGGCGAATCCGGCGTTGACATCCTCGGGGAGAGGCACGGGGCCGCCGAGAGCCCTTGCACCCCAGACGATTTGCGCGGTCCGCTCAACCAAAGCGGTGACGTGCAGCACGCGATCGGGTCGCGGGCCGACCGCCACCAAGCCGTGGTTGGCGATTAGCGCGGCAGCCCGGCCCTCCAATGCCTTGACGGCATTCTGGCCGACCTCGGGCGTGCCGGAGGCCGCATACTCGGTGCAGCGGATGTCCCCACCGCAGTAGATGGCGAACTCGTCGATGCACGCAGGAATCGATTGGTGCGCAATGGCGAACATCGTCGCCCACACCGGATGGCTGTGGATCACGCTGCCGATGTCGTCGAAAGCCTTGTAGCAGGCCAGGTGCAACTTCATCTCAGTCGACGGGGAGCGTCCGTCGGCAGCCTGCAGCACACCCCCGTCGGGGTCGACCCGCACCAGATCCGCCAGCGTCATCTCCGAATAGTCGACCGACGAGGGGGTGATGACCAGGTTGCCGTCCTCGCGGCGGGCCGAGATGTTGCCGGCGGTTCCCTCGACCAGTCCGCGCCGCAGCATGTCCTTGGCGGCGGCCAGCACCGCGGCCTCCGCGTTGTCGACGAATTTCACGGACCCCATGGTCCTAGCACCTCCGGGTTGACGATATGCGCGGGCTTACGGCCCGACAGCAGTGCTTCCAGGTCGTCGGCCACCATCTGCGCCTGTCGCGCCTCAGTGTTCCACGTCGCCCCGCCGATATGCGGGGTGAGCACCACATTCGGCATGCCCGCCAGCGGATGATCGGTCGGCAGCCATTCGCCGGCAAAATGATCCAGGCCGGCTGCGGCCACCTTGCCGCTGCGCAGCGCGTCGACGAGCGCGTCGGTGTCATGCAACTGGGCCCGCGCGGTGTTGAGGAACACCACGCCGTCACGCATGGCGGTGAACTGCTTGGCGCTGATCATCCCCACCGTGTCGTCGGTGACCGGTGCGTGCAACGAGACGATGTCGGCCTCGGCGAGCAGCTGGTCCAGGGTATGCTGCGCTTCGTCGTTGTAGGGGTCGTAGGCGATGACCCGCACTCCCAATCCGGACAACCGCCATTTCACGGCACGCCCGACCGCGCCCAGGCCGATCAAACCGGCGGTCAAACCGGCGATTTCCCAGGCCCGGAACCGTTGATAGGGAATCGTTCCGTCGCGGAACACTTGTCCGGCCCGCACGTCGGCATCGGCGGCCAGCACGTGGCGGGTGGCGGCGAAGAGCAGTGCCAGCGTAATCTCGGCGACCGCATCGGCGTTGCGGGCCGGAGTGAACAACACCGGGATACCGGCCGCGGTGGCGCCGGCGACGTCGACATTGTTGGGATCGCCGCGGGTGGAGGCGATGGCCCGCACGCCCAGCTCGAACACCGGGCCGCCGACCGAATCACTTTCGACCACAACGACATCGGCTCCAACCGAGGAGATCCGCTCGGCCAGCTGCTCGGCGGTGTAGATGCGCAGCGGCTTCTGGTCGATCCACGGGTCGTACACCACGTCAGCCAGCCGCCGCAACTTCTCGAACCCGTCGCCGCGCAAGGGAGCCGTCACCAAAGCACGAGTCACGATTGCCAATGCTGGCGTACGGTGACGCCCGTGTCACGCAAAGACGTCACAATCGGCATCGACATCGGCACCACCGCTGTCAAAGCGGTAGCCGCCGACGCGGACGGGCGGGTGGTGGCCAGAACACGCGTGCCGCATCAGCTGCGAGTGCCGGCACCCGACCGGCTGGAACACGACGCCGACGAGGCGTGGCGGCAGGGTCCGCTGGAAGCGCTCGATCGGTTGGGCCGCCCCGACGCCCTGGCCGTGGCCGTCTCGGCGATGGTGCCGTCGCTGACCGCCGTCGACTCCGGCGGCCGACCGATCACGCCGGGACTGCTCTACGGGGACAGTCGGGGCCGTGTTGCAGCGGCTCCCGACCAACCCCTTCCGCCGGTGGGCGAAGCCGTCGGATTCTTACGCTGGTCCGCCGCCGAAGCGCCTGGTGCGGCCGGGTACTGGCCCGCGCCCGCGGTGGCCAACTACGCCCTGGCCGGCGAAGCGGTGGTCGATCACGCCACCGCCTACACCACCCTTCCGCTGTTCGACGGCACCGGCTGGAGCGCCGATGCGTGCGCCGACTGCGGCGTCGCGGTTGACCAGATGCCCCGGGTAGAGATGACCGGCGCAGCCGCCGGCCGGGTACGTGGAAGCAGCGCCGTGTTGGCCGTGGGCGCCATTGATGCCCTATGCGAGCAGATCGTGGCCGGGACCGACCACGACGGCGACGTGCTGGTGCTGTGTGGCACCACGTTGATCGTGTGGACGACGATCTCGGAATTTCGCCGTGTTCCAGGGTTGTGGACCGTCCCGCACACGGCGGCGGGTAAGTATCAGATCGGGGGAGCCAGCAACGCCGGCGGTCTATTCCTCGGCTGGGTGGATCGCCTTGTGGCAGGGGAGACTTCGGCTGCTACCGACCCGCGGCGGGTACCGGTGTGGTCGCCGTATGTGCGCGGTGAGCGCACGCCGTTTCACGATCCGGATCGTCGCGGCGTGCTCGACGGCCTGGATCTCACCCACGACGCGGCATCGTTGCTCCGGGCCGCCTACGAGGCCTCGGGGTTCGTCGTACGCCAGATCCTCGAGCTCAGTGGGGTACCCACCGGCCGCATCGTGGCGGCCGGCGGTGGCACGCGGATCCAACCGTGGATGCAGGCCATCGCCGACGCTACCGGCCGACCCGTGGAGGTGTCGGCGGTTGCCGAGGGCGCGGCGCTTGGCTCGGCGTTCCTCGGGCGGGTGGCATGTGGCCTGGAATCGTCGATAACTGACGCCGCAAGGTGGGCCGCCACCGAGCGCATCGTCGAGCCCGATCCCGCGTGGGCCACCGAGATCGAAGGCCGGTACCATCGCTTTCTCGAGCTCGCCGAGCGGCCTAGTCGGTCTAGCGCAGTTCCGCGCTGACGTAGCTCATTTCGCCGAAGGCGGCCAGAACATCTTCGGGGAATTCGAAGCCGTTGCGCTGGTAGAGCTCTCGCGCGGGATAGGCGGTCACCTGCCACCCATGACTGGTCAGGTAGTCCATGATGATGCTGCGTTCGCCGAGATAGAACAGGTCGGACACGTCGAGGTGCAGGCCGAGGCGGTGCCACTGTTGGGTGAGCCGCTGTGCCCGCTCGTCCGAGAAGGCGTTGCGTTCGGGGAAATGCTCGGTGGCCAGTCTGCTGCCGGGAGCGCTGAGCGTCGTGATGTTGTCGAAGAGCCGGTCCTGCGCCTCAGGCGGTAGATACGGCAGTAGGCCTTCGGCGCTCCACGCCGTGGACTGGCTTATGTCAAAACCATTCTGGCGCAAGGCCGTCGGCCAGTCGTCACGCAGGTCGATGCCCGCCGGGCGGAGCTCGGCAGTCGGCGTGGCGCCGAGATCGGCCAGGGTTCGGGTCTTGAACTCGATGACGCCCGGCTGGTCGATTTCGTAGACCACCGTGCCTGCCGGCCACGCCAGCCGGTAGGCCCTGGTGTCCAGGCCGGAGGCCAGGATCACGGCCTGGCGTACGCCCGCTTCGCCAGCGCTGACGAAGAAGTCGTCGAAAAACCTTGTCCTGATGGCAATCCGCTCTCGCCTTGTCTTCCGATTCAGCATCGGGTCGTCGTCGATGTCGATCTCACCGTCGATGAGGCGGACGAAGGGCTCCAGACCTACCGCTCGGACCAGCGGATCAGCCAGCGGATCGTCGAGCAGCGGATCGGGGCCCTGCGAAGCCATCGCTCGCGAGGCGGCGACCATGGTCGCGGTGACTCCGACACTGGAGGCCAGGTCCCAGCTGTCGTTATCGGCACGTGGCATCCGATACTCCTATTCGCGTATCGCGGTGACGGCGGCAATGTTGCCGAACGCCGCCATCTCGTCGTCGTCGGGAAACGTTCGACCGTAGTCGGTGAACAACTCCTGCCGAAGCCGGGTGTTCACCTGCCAGCCGTGGTTGGTCAGGTACTCGACGACATTGCTGCGCTGGCCTTCATAGAACAGCCCCGACAAGTCGATGTCGCAGCCGAGGTTGGCCCATCGCCGGTTGAACTCCTGGGCACGTTGAGACATGGTCAGGCCGGAGTCAGGGTGGAATTCGGTGGCCAGCCTGCTACCGGGGGCGCTGAGCGCGGTGATGTTGTCGAAGAGCCGGTCCTGTGCGTCCGGCGGCAGATACATCAACAAGCCCTCGGCGCTCCACGCCGTCGGTGTCGTCTCGTCAAATCCACTGCGTCGCAACGCCCCTGGCCAGTCGGCACGCAAATCGATGCCGACCGTTCGCCGCTCCGCTGCAGGGGCAGCACCCAGCGCCGACAGCGCAGCGGTCTTGAATTCGATGACCTTCGGCTGGTCGACTTCGTAGACCACGCTGCCGGCAGGCCACCCCAGTCGGTACGGCCGTGAGTCCAAACCCGCAGCCAAGATCACTGACTGGCGGATACCGGCTGCAGCGGCGGCCATGAAGAACTCGTCGAAGAACCGGGTGCGCACCGCCATTGAGTCGGTCTCCAGCTGCAGGTCGCGCCCGGATTGCTCATGTGGGTTGGCGATCTCGCCGTCGACGAGGCGGGTGAAAAATTCGATGCCCACCGCCCGCACCAGCGGGGCGGCGAACGGGTCGGTGATGATCGGGTCAGGTTCTTCGCTGGCCAGCGCACGCGCGGCTGCGACCATGGTGGCGGTCGCGCCCACGCTGGAGGCCAGATCCCAGGTATCTCTGTCGCTGCGGGTCATGGCCTCTAACCAGTTCTGGGTCTTTAACGCAGTTCTGCGCTGAGGTAGACCACCTCTCCGAAGGGGGCGTCGTCGGCGTCGATCGGCGGCAGCCCATGCTTGGCCAGCAGGTCCGTGGTGCTGGTGCTGACCGTCGTCCAGCCCCGGTCGGCCAGGTACGTGCCGGCGTCGGTACGGTCGTCGAAATACACCAGGGCGGCCATGTCGAGTTCGAAGCCGTGACTGCGCCACCGTTCGGCTTGGCGCTGCATGCGTCGACGAAGTTCGTGTTCGCTCACGTAGTTGACGTCGAGCAGTCCCTCTGTGGCGAAGCGGCTGCCGGGCGTGCTCAGCGCAGTGATCTGGTCGAGCAGCCGGTCCTGTGCTTCGGCGGTCAGGTAGCCCAGCAGGCCCTCCGCGATCCAGGCGGTCGGCCGCGCCGGATCCAATCCGGCCTCGGTGATGGCCGCGGGCCAGTCGTTGCGCAAGTCGATCGCCACTGTGCGCCGGTCCGCCGTCGGCTGCGCACCCAGCGTGGCCAGGGTTGCGGTCTTGAAGTCGATCACTTGCGGCTGGTCGACTTCGAACACGACCGTGCCGGCCGGCCACGCCAACCGGTAGGCGCGGGAATCCAGCCCGGATGCCAGGATCACCGCTTGGCGAATACCTGCCGCGGTGGCGTCGCCGAAGAAGTTGTCGAAGTACTCGGTGCGGATGGCCATCGCGTCGGCGAAGCGGCGCATGCCCTTGGCGGTGTCGTCGTCGAGATCGCGCGGCTGCAGCTCGCCGCTTGCCATTTTGGTGAAGAATTCAATGCCCACCGCGCGCACCAGCGGCTCGGCGAACTGGTCGTTGATCAGCGGATTGGGGGATCGGGTGGCCACGGCGCGTGCGGCCGCCACCATCGTCGCTGTCACCCCGACACTGGACGCCAGATCCCAGGTATCGCCTTCGAACCGTGCGCTGCCCATCCGCGTCCTCGACTATCCCTCCGACTCATAGCACCGATCACCAGTTGATAATTAGCCAATATAATGACTACGGAAACTCTACGCTGGTTGCCGGTGACCATTGCCGGCGCTGTTAGTCTCGTAGACTGTTTGACGCGCGACTCCGCACGTCGGGACCCGCGGGAGCTCGGCGCGTGACGAGGACTTACCCAATGCTGGCCAGGCCAGCCAATCATGCCGCATAGCCCGGCTGCGCAGGAGGAAGAGTGCTTTCGGCTTTCATCTCGTCGCTGCGAACAGTCGACCTGCGCCGGAAAATCCTGTTCACGCTGGGCATCGTAATCCTCTACCGGGTGGGCGCGTCCATCCCGTCGCCCGGCATCAACTACCCGAATGTGCAGAAATGCATCGCGCAGGTCAGCGGCGGTGAGGCAGCGCAAATCTATTCGCTGATCAACCTGTTCTCCGGCGGCGCGCTGTTACAGCTGACGGTGTTTGCGGTAGGAGTGATGCCCTACATCACCGCCAGCATCATCGTGCAGCTGCTGACGGTGGTCATCCCGCGGTTCGAAGAACTGCGCAAGGAAGGCCAATCCGGCCAGGCCAAGATGACCCAATACACCCGCTACCTGGCGATAGCGCTGGCCATCCTGCAGGCCACCAGCATCGTGGCGCTGGCCGCCAACGGCGGCCTGTTGCAGGGCTGCAGCCTGGACATCATGGCCGACCAGAGCATCTTCACTCTGGTGGTGATCGTGCTGGTGATGACTGCGGGCGCCGGGCTGGTGATGTGGATGGGCGAGCTGATCACCGAGCGTGGTATCGGCAACGGCATGTCGCTGCTGATCTTCGTCGGCATCGCCGCCCGTATTCCCGCGGAGGGCAAGTCCATCCTGGACAGCCGGGGCGGGGTGATCTTCG
Source organism: uncultured Mycobacterium sp. (assembly GCF_964249325.1). Taxonomy (NCBI): domain Bacteria; kingdom Bacillati; phylum Actinomycetota; class Actinomycetes; order Mycobacteriales; family Mycobacteriaceae; genus Mycobacterium; species uncultured Mycobacterium sp. Next base: position 7,250 of record NZ_CAXUCH010000200.1, read on the forward strand.
CCGCGGTGTGCGTGGCGGCGCTGATCATCATCGTCGGCGTCGTGTTCGTCGAGCAGGGCCAGCGCCGTATCCCGGTGCAATACGCCAAGCGGATGGTGGGTCGGCGCATGTACGGCGGCACGTCGACGTATCTGCCGCTGAAGGTCAACCAGGCCGGCGTTATCCCGGTCATTTTCGCCTCGTCGCTGATCTATATCCCGCACCTGATCACCCAGCTGGTCCGCAGCGGTACCGGCGGGATGGGCAACACGTGGTGGGACAAATTCGTCGGCAGCTATTTGTCGAACCCCGCGGACCCGGTCTACATCGCCATCTACTTCGGGCTGATCATCTTCTTCACGTACTTCTATGTGTCGATCACGTTCAACCCAGACGAGCGGGCCGACGAGATGAAGAAGTTCGGCGGGTTTATCCCCGGTATTCGGCCGGGCCGGCCGACCGCGGACTACCTGCGCTTTGTGCTGAGTCGCATCACCCTGCCCGGCTCGATCTACCTGGGCGTGATCTCGGTGCTGCCCAACCTTTTCCTGCAAATCGGCAATACCGGGACGGTGCAGAATTTGCCGTTCGGCGGTACCGCGGTTTTGATCATGATCGGTGTCGGTTTGGATACGGTCAAGCAGATCGAAAGCCAGCTCATGCAGCGCAACTATGAAGGGTTCTTGAAGTGAGAGTTGTTTTGCTGGGACCGCCGGGGGCCGGCAAGGGCACGCAGGCTGTCAAGCTGGCCGACAAACTGGGCGTACCGCAGATCTCCACCGGCGAGCTGTTTCGGCAAAACATCGACCGCGGCCCCGAGCTGGGTCTGGCGGCCAAGCGCTACCTCGACGCCGGCGACCTGGTGCCCTCAGAGGTGACCAACAAGCTGGTCGATCAGCGGCTCGATGAGCCCGACGCGGCCGCCGGTTTCATTCTGGACGGTTACCCGCGGTCGCTGGACCAAGCCAAGGCGCTGCAC
>NZ_CAXUCH010000201.1:0-8200 GCF_964249325.1 uncultured Mycobacterium sp.
GGCGGCGAGCCCGCGAAATCCGGGCGGAACTCGGCAACCCCCGCAATGTCCTGCTCGGCGTCGACCGGCTCGACTACCCCAAGGGCATCGACGTGCGGCTGAAAGCATTCAACGAGCTGCTCGCCGAAGGCCGCGCCAAACGCGACGACACTGTGCTGGTCCAGCTGGCGACCCCGAGCCGCGAGCGGGTGGAAAGCTACCAGATTCTGCGCAGCGACATCGAACGCCAAGTCGGACACATCAACGGCGAATACGGCGAAGTCGGCCATCCGGTGGTGCACTACATCCACCGTCCCGTCCCCCGCGACGAGCTGGTTGCGTTTTTCGTCGCCGCCGACGTCATGCTGGTCACGCCGCTTCGTGACGGGATGAACTTGGTGGCCAAGGAATATGTCGCTTGCCGCAGCGATTTGGGCGGTGCGCTGGTGTTGAGCGAATTCACCGGCGCCGCAGCCGAATTGCACCAGGCCTACCTGGTCAACCCGCACGACACCGAGCGCGTCAAGGATGCGATCGAGGCGGCGCTCAACCAGCCTGTCGAGGAAGGGCGCCGACGGATGCGCGCGCTGCGACGCCAAGTGCTCACCCATGACGTCGACCGCTGGGCGCGATCGTTTCTCGACGCGCTCGCCGAGGCCCATCCCCCGGCCTAGCCGTCAAGGCAACCGAGAAAACGCATGGTGGCCGCCGCAAACGCTGTGATACTCAATGCAGTGTTCCATGCCGGCGCGAAAGGGAGGCATGTCGGCGACGTTGCCGACGCTTTCCAGCGCGGCGCCGTTGATGACCGCCTCTGAGCTGGCTTTGGTGCCGCGGAACAGGGCCTTGAGGTTTTCGACATTGTTGTTGGAGTCGAGCATGCCGCGCAGCGGTCCACTGGTGCCGTCGACGAATCGGTGGACGCTCTGGTCGATGGTATCCGGGGTGTAGCTGAACATGTTGACCATCCGTCTGGGTGGCAGTGTCGACGAAGCGCTGGGCGCGAGCTTGTTGCGCGTCGGCATGCCGCTGCTGGACCACGAGCACGATCAGGCCGGTCGCCAGCAGCGCAGTGGCCGGATTACGACTCCATCAGGCTGGTCGCCGAAAAGTTGCGCTCCGGGTCGCGTCCAGCAAAGTAGTCGTGCAATGTGGCGCCGAGCTCTTCAGGGTTCCATGCCTGTGCGTCCGCCGAGAACTGATGCTCCACGGTGGGCGCTGCTAGCAGCGTCACGCGCGGGCCGTAGACGATGAACAGCTGGCCGTTGACCGCTTCGGCAGCCGGGGAGGCCAGGAAGCGGACCAGGGTAACCACATGCTCGGGCGAAAGCGGATCGATCTCACCGGTCTCGGGTGCCTCGCCGAACACCTCGGCCGTCATCGCGGTCCGGGCCCGCGGGCAGATCACATTGGCGCACACCCCGTAGCGTCCCAGCGCCCGCGCCGCCGACAGCGTCAGCGCGGTGATGCCCGCCTTCGCCGCAGCGTAATTGGCCTGCCCCACCGGACCGACCAGCCCGGCCTCCGACGACGTGTTGATAATCCGGCCGTAGACCGAACCACCGGACTCCTTCGCCTTAGACCGCCAGTAGGTGGCTGCATTGCGGGTGAGCAGGAAGTGGCCGCGCAGGTGCACGGCGATGACGGCGTCCCACTCCTCGTCGGACATGTTGAACAGCATCCGGTCGCGCGTGATCCCGGCATTGTTGACCACGATGCTCAAGCCACCCAGCCCGTCGGCGCAGGTGATGAGCTCGTCGGCGGTGGCGCGCTGACTGATGTCGCCGGTGACCGCGATGGCCTTCGAGCCGGCGGAGGTGATCTCGTCGATGACGTCCGAGGCGTCCAGTGCGGTGGCGATATCGTTGACGACGACGGTGGCGCCGGCGCGCGCTAAGCCGATGGCTTCGGCGCGGCCTAGGCCCGCGGCCGCGCCGGTAACCACCGCGACCTTCCCCGACAGATCGGTCGCGTTCACGTTGCTAGTCAATGTATGAATACCTCTAATCTCGGGCGGCGACCCGCCGCGCCGGGCTTCGCCGCGCTTGCGATCGCCGCTTGGTCTGTCTGGCGGCGACCCGCTGCGCCCAGCTTCGCCGCGCTTGGGATCGCCGCTAGTCTTCTCGACTCAAGGCCGCACGCGGGCACTCGGCGATCGCCTGCTCGGCGAGCTGCTCCCGGTCGGGCGGAATCGGGTCGGTCTTGACCACGGCGTAGTCCTCGTCGTCCAGCTCGAAGATATCCGGCGCAATTCCCATGCACACCGCGTTGCCCTCACACCGATCGCGGTCCACTATCACTCGCACGGCTCTCCTCCTTCAGCTGCCAAGCCTGCTTGGCCTATCCGACTGCCGGTAGCACCACCATACGACGACGGCTCGCTGGACCCGCATACTAGAACGTGTTACAACCAGGAAGATAGACAGCGATTGCGAAGGGACGGCCAATGCGCATCAGTTACACCCCTGAGCAAGAGGAGCTGCGTCGCGAGCTGCGGTCGTACTTCGCCAAGCTGATCACCCCGGAACGCCGGGAAGCGCTGAGCTCGACGTCGGGCGAGATCGGCATCGGCAACGTCTACCGGGAGACGGTCGCCCAGATGGGCCGCGACGGTTGGCTGGCGCTGGGTTGGCCCAAGGAATACGGCGGACAGGCCCGCTCGGCGATGGATCAGCTGATCTTCACCGACGAAGCAGCCATCGCCGGTGCGCCGGTGCCCTTCTTGACCATCAACAGTGTCGCGCCGACGATCATGGCGTTCGGCACCGAGGAACAGAAGAAGTTCTACCTGCCCAAGATCGCCGCCGGCGAGATCCATTTTTCGATCGGCTATTCCGAGCCGGGTGCAGGCACCGACCTGGCGAACCTGCGCACCACCGCGGTGCGCGACGGCGATGACTACATCGTCAACGGCCAGAAGATGTGGACCAGCCTGGTCCAGTACGCCGACTATGTGTGGCTGGCGGTGCGCACCAACCCCGAAGCCAAGAAGCATCGGGGCATCTCGGTGTTGATCGTGCCGACCACGGCCGAAGGTTTCTCGTGGACACCGGTGCACACCATGGCCGGCCCGGACACCAGCGCCACCTATTACTCCGATGTTCGTGTCCCGGTGGCCAACCGGGTCGGTGAAGAGAACGGCGGCTGGAAGCTGGTCACCAACCAGCTCAACCACGAGCGTGTGGCATTGGTCTCGGCACAGCCGATCGTCTTGGCGCTCAACCAGGTTCGGGAATGGGCGCAGAACACCAAGGATGCATCCGGTGGGCGGCTCATCGACTCGGAATGGGTGCAGCTGAATCTGGCGCGGGTGCACGCAAAGGTCGAGGTGCTCAAGCTGATCAACTGGGAGCTGGCCTCATCGAATGAAGCTGCCCCATCGCCGGCGGATGCGTCGGCGGCCAAGGTGTTCGGCACCGAACTGGCCACCGAAGCCTACCGGCTGTTGATGGAGGTGCTGGGCCCAGCCGCTACCGTGCGCCAGGATTCGCCCGGCGCGGTGCTGCGCGGCCGGGTCGAGCGGATGCACCGGGCGTGTTTGATCTTGACCTTCGGCGGCGGCACCAACGAAGTCCAGCGCGACATCATCGGCATGGTGGCGCTGGGCCTGCCGCGAGCCAACCGCTGACCCGCAAAGGACGTACTCATGGACTTCTCGACAACCGAAGCGGCTCAGGAGCTCGGCGGACTGGTGACCACGATCGTGGACGCGGTGTGCACGCCCGAGCATCAACGTGAGCTCGACGGGCTAGAGCAACGGTTCGACCGCGACCTGTGGCGCAAGCTGATCGACGCCGACATCTTGAGCACCGCGGCACCGGAAGCGTTGGGGGGCGGAGGCTTTGGTGTGCTCGAGCAGACCGCGGTGCTGGTTGCGTTGGGCCGCCAGCTTGCCGCGGTGCCGTATTTGGAGTCGGTGGTGTTGGCGGCGGGCGCGCTGGGCCGGTTCGGCTCCGAGGAGCTTCAGCAGCAGTGGGGCGCATCGGCGGTCAGCGGCGAGAAGATCCTCACCGTAGCGCTGGACGGCGAAATGGGTGAGGGGCCGGTTCAGGCGGCCCGTTCCGGCGACGGCTATCGCCTGACCGGCACGCGCACCCAGGTTGGTTACGGACCGGTGGCCCATGCCTTTTTGGTGCCCGCCGAAACCGATTCGGGCACTGCAGTTTTCCTGATCGATGTCAATGACCCCGGCATGTCGGTGACCGCGCTGGAGACGACCGGTCTGGGCAGTGTCGGCCATCTCGAGCTGTCGGGCGTCGAGATCGGCGGCGGACGGTTGGTCGGCGGCCACGAAGTCGTCGATTGGCTTTCTGCCCTTGGCGCCTTGGGGCGCAGCGCTTTCCAACTCGGCGTGCTCGACCGCGGGTTGCAGTTAACCGCCGAGTACGCCCGCACCCGTGAGCAGTTCGACCGCCCGATCGGCAGCTTCCAGGCGGTGTCGCAGCGATTGGCCGACGGCTACATCGACGTCAAGGGTCTGCGCCTGACACTGACGCAGGCGGCTTGGCGGCTGTCCGAAGACTTACCGGCCGACACCGAAGTCGCGACCGCGGCGTTCTGGGCCGCCGATGCCGGGCATCGGGTGGCGCACACCATCGTCCACGTGCACGGAGGTGTCGGCATCGACATCGACCACCCGGTGCACCGCTACTTCCTGGCTGCCAAGCAGACCGAGTTCGCACTCGGCAGCGCGACCGGGGCGCTGCGCAAGATCGGCCGGGAACTGGCCGACACACCCGTTTAACTGATGGCCGAGGCGCTGCCCACCGTCGTCGACTTGCTGAGACCGCTCGTCGACGTCGACGACAGGGGCGTCTACTTCGAGGACTCGTTTGTCAACTGGGGTGACCATATTCGGCACGGCGCCGCGGTAGCGGCGGCGCTGCGCGAGCGCATCGACCCCGGCCGGCCGCCGCACGTGGGCGTGCTGCTGGAGAACACGCCCTTTTTTTCGGCGACGCTGGTCGCAGCCGGGATGTCGGGCATCGTGCCGGTGGGTCTCAACCCGGTGCGCCGCGGCGCCGCGCTGGCCCGCGACATCCGCCACGCCGACTGCCAGCTGGTGCTGGCCGACTCGAATTCTGCTGTCGCACTTGGTGACATCGAGCATGTCAATGTCGACTCGGCCGAGTGGGCAGAAGAGGTGACCGCACATGGCGATGCCGAAGTGAGCTTCCAGCAGGCGAGCCCCGAGGACCTGTTCATGTTGATCTTCACCTCGGGCACCAGCGGTGATCCCAAGGCGGTGATGTGCAGTCACGGCAAGGTCGGGATAGCCGGTGTGACGATGACCGAGCGCTTTGGCCTGGGTCGCGACGATGTCTGCTACGTCTCGATGCCGCTGTTTCATTCCAACGCGGTGCTGGTGGGGTGGTCGGTGGCATTAGCGTGTCGAGGCTCCATGGTGTTGCGGCGCAAGTTTTCCGCGTCGCAGTTCCTCCCCGATGTCCGGCGCTACGGCGCCACCTACGCGAACTACGTGGGCAAGCCGCTGTCGTATGTGCTGGCTACTCCGGAGCGCCCAGACGACGCCGACAACCCGCTGCGAGCGGTGTACGGCAACGAAGGCGCACCCGGCGACATCGAGCGCTTTGCCAACCGATTCGGGTGCGTGGTCATCGACGGGTTCGGTTCGACCGAAGGCGGGGTGGCGATCAGCCGAACCCCGGACACGCCGCCGGGTGCGCTGGGCCCGCTGCCCGAAGGTGTCGAGATCGTCGACGTGGACACTGGTGAGCCGTGCCCGCCGGGCGTGGTCGGTGAGTTGGTGAACACCGCCGGCGCCGGCCGTTTCGAGGGTTACTACAACGATCCCGACGCCAACGCGCAGCGCATGGCCGGCGGCGCCTATCACAGTGGCGATCTGGCCTACCGCGACGAGCAGGGATACGTCTATTTCGCCGGCAGGCTCGGTGACTGGCTGCGGGTCGACGGCGAAAACCTCGGGACTGCGCCCATCGAGCGGGTGTTGGCCCGCTATCCCGATGTCACCGAGGTCGCGGTGTATGCGGTGCCCGACCCGGCCGTCGGCGACCAGGTGATGGCGGCGCTGGTGATGGCGCCGGGCGCGGAATTCGACGCCGACAAGTTCCGCGCCTTTCTGGCCGAGCAGCCCGACCTCGGGCCCAAGCAGTGGCCGTCGTATGTACGCGTCTGCACGGCGCTGCCGCGCACCGCGACCTTCAAGGTGCTCAAGCGTGAGCTGACCGCCGAGGGGCTCGACTGCGCCGACCCGGTGTGGCAAATTCGGCGATAACCGATGTAGGAGGCGGGCCGGTGATGAAGCGCCAGCCGACGATCGCGATTGTCGGGGCCGGGATGTCCGGCTTGTGCGCGGCAATCACCTTGCAGCGGGCCGGTATTGACGATGTCACTCTCTACGAGAAGGCGACCGAAGTCGGCGGCACCTGGCGGGAGAACACCTACCCCGGCCTGACGTGCGACGTGCGCTCGCGTTTCTACCAGTTCACGTTTGCGCCCAATCCAAGCTGGAGCCACCTGTTTTCTCCCGGCGGGGAGATACAGGCGTACTTCACCGATGTCGCGAAACGGATGGGAATCTATGACCGCATCCGGTTCGGCACGGGGGTCGTCCGCGCCGAGTTCGACGGGCGGGACTGGATTGTGCACACCAGCGACGGACAGAAATCTCGGGTTGATTTCCTGATATCGGCGACCGGGGTGTTGCACCATCCCAAGGTTCCCGACATTCGCGGGCTTGATGATTACGCGGGTTCGGCGTTTCACTCCGCGCGGTGGGACCACAGCGTTGAGCTGCGGGGCCGCCGAGTCGCGGTCATCGGGACCGGTTCGACCGGGGTGCAGATAATCTCCCGACTTGCCGGTACACCAGCCAGATTGATCCTCTTCCAGCGCACCGCGCAGTGGATCATGCCGATGCCGAACCCGCGTTACAGTCGGCTGACGCACCGTGTGCATCGCGTGCTCCCCTGGCTGGACCATATTGGCTACCACGCCTACCGGATCCCGATGGAAATCTTCTCGGCTGCCTTGGTCAAGCCGGGGTGGCGTCGCCGGTTCGTCGCCGCCCTGTGCCGGGGGAACCTGCGAACCGTGCGGGATCCGCAACTGCGGGCGGCGCTGACCCCGAACTACACACCGATGTGCAAGCGGCTGGTGATCTCCGGCGGCTTCTATCGCGCGATGCAGCGCGACGACGTCGAGCTGGTCACCGCTGGCATCGATCATGTCGAATCGCGCGGCATCGTCACCGAAGACGATGTGCTGCACGAGGCCGACGTGATCGTGCTGGCCACTGGATTCGATTCGCACGCCTACATGCGGCCGATGGAGGTGGTCGGTCGCGATGGGGTGCGCCTCGACGATGCCTGGCACGACGGGCCGCACGCCTTCGAAACCGTTGCCCTGCCGGGGTTTCCGAACTTCTTCATGCTGCTTGGCCCGCACAGTCCGGTCGGCAACTTCCCGCTGACCGCGGTCGCTGAATCGCAGGCCGATCACATCCTGGGTTGGATAACGCGGTGGCAGCGTGGCGAGTTCGACACAGTGGAGCCGACGCCAGCCGCCACTGAGGCATATAACTCTGCGCTGGCTGCGGCGATGCCTGACACCGTGTGGACGACGGGGTGCGACAGCTGGTATCTCGGCAAGAACGGTCTGCCTGAGGTGTGGCCCTTCACCCCTGCCCAGCACCGCACCATGCTCGCCAAGCCGAAGCTGGAAAACTACGAATTGCGCGCCGCCGGGGCGCCGCTAGCCCAGCATTGACGGGACCACGGCCTCGATCAGATGCGGTCCGGGTTCTGCCAACCCCGCCTGCAGGGCGTCAGCGAACTCCTCGGCGGTGGTGACGCGGCGTGCCGGGACTCCCATGCCCGCTGCTAACTTGACGAAATCGATTGCGGGACAAGTCAAGTCGAGCAGTTCGCGCGCCTTGGGGCCGGGAGCGTTTTCCGCCCCGACGCGTTGCAGCTCCAACCGCAGGATGTCGTACGCCCCGTTGTTGTAGATGACTGTGGTGACGTCGAGGTGCTCCCGGGCCTGTGTCCACAGCCCGGACAGCGTGTACATCGCCGAGCCGTCGGATTCCAGGCACAGCACCCGGCGATCCCGCGCCGCGATGGCGGCGCCGACGGCAGCCGGGATGCCGTAGCCGATGGCGCCGCCGGTCAGCGTCATCCAGTCGTGCGCCGGCGCTCCGGCGGTGGCTTGCGCCAGCAGCAGACCGGAGGTATTGGAC
>NZ_CAXUCH010000202.1:0-4826 GCF_964249325.1 uncultured Mycobacterium sp.
GCGACGAGCTGGTCCGCCGCGACGTCACACCACGCCAGGGCGATCCCAAGAGAAGAAGACGCCAAGGTCGCCGTCGAGTACGACGGTGACCAACACCGCAGCGATCGGTCCCAATACTCCTGGGACATCCGGCGACTGGAGATGTTAGAGCGCCGTGGCTGGATCGTCATCCGGGTAATGGCGACTGACCGACCGGCCGACATCGTCCGTCGTGTCCGCGCTGCGCTCGCCCGCCGAACGTGACAATGCAGTCACACCGGCACTCGAACGTGATCGCACAGTCACGCTCGACGCGAAGGAAATCACGCTGGCACCAATTCCACGCCGCTGAGCACTACCGCATTATCGCGGGAGGGCGCCACCACGGTGGCCAGGAAACGGCCGTCGTCTTTCCATATGCCGACCTGCAGTGTCTCACCGGGAAACGCGACACCCGAGAACCGGGCGCCGTAGGCTGCCACAGCGCTGGCATCTCCGTCCAGCATGGCGTCGACGATCGCCTTGCAGGTCATACCGTAAGTACACAACCCGTGCAGGATCGGCCGCGGAAAGCCTGCGGCAGCAGCGAATTGCGGATCGGAATGCAGGGGGTTGCGGTCGCCGCAGAGCCGGTACAGCAGCGCTTGCTGCGGCAAGACCGGTATCGCCACCTCGAGGTCAGGCTTCCGCTCCGGCGCTGCGACTGACATGGACGGCCCACGCTCGCCGCCGAATCCGCCCTCGCCGCGGGCGAAAATCGAACGCCGCTGCGTCCACAACGGTGTGCCGTCCGAGGCGGTCACCGAGGTCTCGAGCACAACCACCGCAGCCTTGGCTTTGTCCCAGACCTCGACGATGCGGCTCAAAGCACGTGCACTTCCCGACGGCGGCAACGGCGCTGGCACTTTCACCTCTTCGGAGGCGTGCAAAATCTTGGCCAAGTCGATGTCTACACCCGGCCAACTCACCTTCGGCGGTTCGACCTCGTGGAACGACGCCGCGACACAGCCGAAACTCGGCAGCACCTGCGGGGTGTGGTCCGCCACGTAGCTGAGCTCACGCGGGTCCATCGGGTCTGCACCGGCGCCCAGCGCAAGGTTGTAGAGCTGCACATCGGTGGCAGTCCATGAGAATTCGACGGCGCCGAACTCAGCGCCCAGCGCGATACTCGGATCGATGGGCATGTCTAGGCGCCTCCCGCGATATGCAGCGCCGCCAGATAGCCGAATGTCATTGCCGGACCAATGGTCCCGCCCGGCCCGGGGTAGGTATGACCCATCACCGGGGCGCTGACGTTGCCCGCGGCGTAGAGGCCTTCGATGACACTGCCGTCGTCGCGCAGTGCGCGGCCGTGCACGTCGGTGCGAATGCCACCCTTGGTGCCCAAGTCGCCGGGCACCATCTTGGCGGCGTAGTACGGGGGGTGCTTGATCTCACCCAGATTCGGGTTGGGCTTGTTGGTCGGATCCCCGTAGTAGCGGTCGTAGGCGCTTTCGCCGCGGTGAAAGTCGTCGTCGACACCCGACCGCGCAAAGCCGTTGAAACGCTGCACGGTTGCCAGCAACTCGTCGACCGGCAGCCCAGCCTTATCTGCGAGTTCTTGAAGTGTGTCGGCCTGGACGATCACACCCGAGTCCAGCCACTTACGCGGAATGCGCTGCCCGGGCTGCAGGCCGGCGAAGATATAGCGGTTCCGGTACTGCTGGTCGAACACCAGCCACGCGGGAATGTTCTCGCCCGGCCCGGGCCCTTGGCCGTATTCCCCGCCGTACATCCGGTGAACGGCCTCGACATAGGGCATCGATTCGTTCATGAATCGCTTGCCCGACATGTTGACGATGATGGATCCCGGTGAATTGCGCTCCGACAACGCGAACCATGGTGCGCCCACCAGCGGAACGGTCGGACCCCACCACGCGTCTTCCATCAGATCCAAAGTAGCGCCCAGCTTTTCGGCGGCAACAATGCCGTCACCGGTATTTGCTTTGGCCCCCACGGTCCACTCGGTGGTAATCGGAGCCCGCTGGTATTTGACCCGCATCTGCTCGTTGTGCTCGAACCCGCCGCAGGCGAGGATCACGCCGCGTCGGGCTTTGATCAGTTGCGGCTCGGCGGCATCTGGCGCGTTGGTGTCGCCGACGTACACACCGCGAACCGCACCGTTCTCGACGTAAAGATCTGTCAATGCGGTGTTGAGCTGCACCGGAACGCCGGCCTGCCGCAGGCCGATACGCAGCGGACCGATCAGCGCGCGTCCCATGCCCACGAGGTTCTTGCCGGTTGTCTTGGCCCACATCGTCCGCGCACCCACCTTGACGCTGCGCAGCACACCCCGCGGGTGGCGCTTGAGCAAGTTCAACCGCACGTAGTCCTGTTGCATCACAACCACATTCAGCGGCACCTTGCCATACGGCGGCTCTAGCCCGGGCAGGTCAGGTCCAAGCTTGTTGGCGTCGAACGGCTTCGGCTCGATCGAACGGCCAGCCGGGCGGCCGCCCGGCGCCTCGGGGTAATAGTCCGAGTAGCCCGGCACCCAGCACATTTTCAATGGCGTGTGCTCGAGCACGAACGACAGCATTTCCGGACCGCGCTCCAGATAGGTGTCGATCCGCTCCGGTTCGACGACGTCGCCGATGATGCTGTGCAGGTAGGTCCGCGCCGCCTCGGGCGTGTCTTTGACACCGTCACGCTTGAGGACCTCGTTGTTCGGAATCCACACGCCGCCGCCGGATCGGGCCGTCGACCCGCCGTAGTGCGCAGCCTTCTCGATGACTATTGTCGATAGGCCCCGGTGAGCCGCGGTAAGGGCGGCAACCATGCCGGCGCCGCCGCTCCCGGCCACGACGACGTCGAACTCCTGAGCTGTCATGTAGAACACGTTATAGAATTGCCAGGGGCGGGCGCTACTGCCCCGGTCACACCCACGAGGGGACTTCGGTAAATGCTTCCACTTGCCACCCGCGAGGCGCTGGCCGCCGACCTGGCGCAGGCCGAGCGCAGCCGTCAGCCGATCCCGCCGTTGACTGCTGCCCACCCACAGATCGACGTCGTCGACGCCTACGAAATCCAGCTGATCAATATCCGCCAGCGGCTGGCCGAGGGTGCGCGGGTGCTCGGGCACAAGGTAGGGCTCTCGTCGTTGGCGATGCAGCAGATGATGGGCGTCGACGAGCCTGACTACGGCCATTTGCTCGACGAAATGCAGGTGTTCGAAGACACGCCGGTCCAGGCGGCGAAATACCTGTATCCGCGGGTAGAGGTCGAAGTCGGCTTCATCCTGGCGGCGGACCTGCCCGGCGCGGAGTGCACCGAGGACGACGTGCTGGAGGCGACCGCCGCATTCGCACCGGCCATCGAGTTGATCGACACCCGGATCACCGATTGGAAGATCGCGTTGTGCGACACCATCGCCGACAACGCCTCGTCCGCGGGCTTCGTGCTCGGCGAAGCGCGGGTGTCGCCGGCCGATCTCGACATCACCGGGATCGAAGCAGTGCTCACCCGCAACGGTGAGGTGGTGACCAAGGGCCGCAGCGACGCCGTATTGGGCAATCCGGTCACTGCGGTGGCCTGGCTGGCCCGCAAGGTGGAAAGTTTTGGTGTACGGCTCAAGGCCGGTGACATCGTGTTACCGGGCTCCTGTACCCGAGCCATCGACGTCCGGCCCGGTGATGATTTCGTCGCCGAGTTCGACGGGCTGGGGTCAGTGCGGCTGTCTTTTGAATAGAGGAAGCAACATGGCGTCGAAGGTAAGTGTGGCCATTGTCGGGTCGGGCAACATCAGCACCGACTTGCTATACAAATTGCTGCGCTCAGAGTGGCTGGAGCCGCGCTGGATGGTGGGCATCGACCCGGAAAGCGAAGGTCTGGCGCGGGCACGCAAGCTAGGTCTAGAGACCACCGACGAGGGAGTCGACTGGCTGCTGGCGCAGTCGGAGAAACCGGACCTGCTGTTCGAAGCCACCAGCGCCTACGTGCACACGGCAGCCGCGCCGAAATATGCCGAAGCCGGGATCCGGGCCATCGATCTGACGCCGGCCGCGGTCGGCCCGGCCGTGATCCCCCCGGCGAACCTGCGCGAGCATCTGGATGCGCCCAACGTCAACATGATCACCTGCGGCGGGCAGGCGACCATTCCGATCGTGTATGCGGTGGAGCGCGTCGTCTCCGACAAAGGTGGAGTGCCCTACGCCGAGATCGTGGCGTCAGTGGCGTCGGTGTCGGCCGGACCCGGCACCCGGGCCAACATCGACGAGTTCACCAAGACCACGGCACGCGGTGTCGAGACCATCGGCGGGGCGCAGCGCGGCAAGGCGATCATCATCTTGAATCCGGCCGATCCGCCGATGATCATGCGCGACACCATCTTCTGCGCCATCCCAGAGGACGCCGACCGCGACGCGATCGCGAAATCCATCCATGACGTCGTTGCCGAGGTGCAGACGTACGTGCCGGGATACCGGTTGCTCAACGAGCCGCAGTTCGACGAGCCGTCGCTGAACTCCGGCGGTCAAGCTTTGGTCACTACCTTCATCGAGGTGGAGGGCGCCGGCGATTACCTGCCCCCCTATGCGGGCAACCTGGACATCATGACGGCGGCGGCGACCAAGGTGGGCGAGGAGATCGCCAAAGAAACCCTGTCGGTTGCAGGAGGCACACGATGACCGGCGCCGACGATGCAGAGCGCAGCGATGAGGAGGAGGCGGCGTGATGAGTGAAAGCATTTGGGACGTCCGGATCACCGATACGTCGCTGCGTGACGGGTCGCACCACAAACGCCACCAGTTCACCAAAGACGAAGTCCGCTCGATCGTCGCGGCGCTGGACGCTGCCGGTGTGCCGGTGAT
>NZ_CAXUCH010000202.1:4836-8089 GCF_964249325.1 uncultured Mycobacterium sp.
AGGTCACCCACGGCGACGGCTTGGGCGGATCGTCGTTCAACTACGGCTTCTCCAAAACCCCCGAGCAGGACCTGATCAAACTCGCCGCCGAGACCGCCAAAGAGGCCAGGATCGCGTTTTTGATGCTGCCCGGGGTGGGCACGAAAGACGACATCAAGGAAGCGCAGGATAACGGCGGGTCGATCTGCCGGATCGCCACCCACTGCACCGAGGCCGACGTCTCCATCCAGCACTTCGGGCTGGCCCGCGAACTGGGCTTGGAAACCGTCGGGTTCTTGATGATGGCCCACACGATTCCGCCGGAGAAACTGGCCGCGCAAGCCCGGATCATGGCCGACGCCGGCTGCCAGTGTGTCTCCGTCGTCGACTCCGCCGGCGCGCTGGTCCTCGAAGGCGGGCGCGACGGGGTCGCGGGGTTGGTCGCCGAGCTCGGCGACGACGCGCAGGTCGGTTTCCACGGCCACGAAAACCTCGGTTTAGGGGTGGCCAATTCGGTGGAGGCCGTGCGAGCGGGTGCCAAGCAGATCGACGGCTCGTGCCGGCGCTTCGGCGCGGGCGCGGGCAACGCTCCGGTCGAGGCATTGATCGGGGTGTTCGACAAGATTGGTGTGAAAACCGGCATCGACTTCTTCGACATCGCCGATGCCGCCGAAGACGTCGTGCGCCCGGCGATGCCGGCCGAATGCCTGCTCGACCGCAACGCGCTGATCATGGGCTACTCCGGGGTGTACTCCAGCTTCCTCAAGCATGCCGTCCGCCAGTCCGAGCGCTACGGAGTGCCGGCGCATCAGCTGTTGCACCGCGCGGGCCAGCGCAAGCTCATCGGCGGCCAAGAAGACCAGCTCATCGACATCGCGCTGGAGATCAAGCGCGAGCAGAGCCAGGATCAGGCCGTCGCCCCTTAGTCCGCGTCGTGGCTATCCTCGAGGGCAGTGCCACTGGCGCACCAACTGCCTAAGAGGAGTAATCGCATGACCAGTCGTTCCCGCAGACGCCACCGCCTGCTGGCCGTTGCCTTGTTGAACCTCATCGCCCCGGCCGTGATCGCGTTGCCAGTGGCCAGCGCCGATCCTGCGCAGCAGTGCAATCAGACCGTCGGCGACTCGATCGATCAGTACCTGCAAAAGCACCCTGACCTTCACCAGCAGCTGCAGGCCAGGGCGCAGGCGGAGGGCGGTAATGGCAATGTCATCGACTACCTGAACCGGCATCCGGATGTGCGGCAGCATCTCATCGATTTGTCCCAGCAGTGCACATCGTAGTGAGCCCCCCTCGTCCGTGATTGCTATGCGCTAAGCGCGAGAATGTTCGCCCATTGACGAAAAATAGAACACGTTCTAGCGTCTAGTCGTGTTTTCCCAACCGCTCACCGAGGCGATTGCCGAGGCCGAGAAACTTGTCGCCGCCGCCCCGCACATCGAGACTGAAGCCGACCTGCTCGAAGGGCTGCAATACCTGGCGGGCTGTGTCGAGGCCTGCACGCATATGGCGTTCAACTACGAGCGCGACCATCCGTTTCTGCTGTCGGGCACCGGGCCGTTCACCAAGATGGGCCTAGACAACCCGGACACTCTCTACTTCGGCACTCGCGTGCTTCCCGACCACGACTACGTGATTACCGGCAAGCGCGGCACCACCACCGACTTGAGTTTCCAGCTGCTCGGTGGCGAGTACACCGACGATAACGTGCCCGGTAGCCAGGTCGCCTTCGACGACCGCGAACTCGACATCGCCGAGGACGGCAGCTTCGAGTGGCGGCTGCGTCCGACTACGCCAGGGCAACTGGTGATCCGTGAGGTGTACGGCGACTGGTCGCAGCAGCGCGGCACGGTGGCGATTTCCCGACTGGACACTGCCGGGACCGCACCGCCGCCGCTGACCCGCCAAACCATCGAAAAGCGCTATGCCACAGCGGGAAAGCAACTGGTCCAGCGGGTGAAGACCTGGCTGCAGTTCCCGCAGTGGTTCTATCTCAACATCCCGGTCAACACCATGGTGGCGCCCCGGCTGACTCCTGGCGGGCTGGCCACGCAGTACTCCTCGGCCGGGCATTTCGACTTGCAGCCCGGTCAGGCGCTGGTCATCACGGTGCAGGTGAGCGACGCACCCTATCTGGGCTTCCAGCTGGGAAGCATGTGGTACATCTCGCTGGACTACATCAGCCACCAGACGTCGCTGAACGCCACTCAGGCTCAGGCTGATCCGGACGGCAAGTTCCGCATCGTGGTCGCCGACCAGAATCCCGGCGTCACCAACTGGGTGGAGACGCTTGGCCATCGGCGCGGTTTTCTGCAGTTCCGCTGGCAACGAGTGTCACGTGAGCTCACCGAAGCCGACGGACCCACCGTCGACCTCGTCGATTTCGACGCGATTGCTGCAGCGCTGCCTTATTACGAGCACAACAAGATTTCTCAAGGAGACTGGCGCGCACGAATTGCACTGCGCCAGCAGCAAATTGCCAATAGGATGCTGGGGTAACGATGGCCGGAATGCTCGACGGCAAGGTAGTGGTGATCAGCGGCGTGGGTCCCGCGCTCGGTAGCACGCTGGCACGCCGGTGTGCCCGCGACGGCGCGGATCTGGTGCTGGCGGCCCGTACCGGCGAACGCCTGGACGATGTTGCCAAGCAGATCACCGACGCCGGGCACCGCGCGGTAGCAGTCCCCACCGATATCACCGCCGACGAGCAGGTGAAAAACCTCGTCGACTCCGCGCTCGCCGCCTACGGCAAGGTCGACGCGCTGATCAACAACGCGTTTCGGGTGCCGTCCATGAAACCGTTGGCGGGCACGTCGTTTCAGCACATCCGCGACGCGATCGAGCTCACTGTACTGGGCGCGCTGCGGCTGACCCAGGGCTTCACACCGGCGCTGGCGGAGTCCAAAGGCTCGATCGTCAACGTCAACTCGATGGTGATCCGGCATTCTCAGCCGAAGTACGGCGCTTACAAGATGGCGAAGTCCGCGCTACTGGCCATGTCGCAGTCGCTGGCCAGCGAACTCGGCGAGCAAGGGATCCGCGTCAATTCGGTTGCGCCGGGCTACATCTGGGGCGACACGCTCAAGGGTTACTTCGAGCATCAGGCCGGCAAGTACGGCACCACGGTGGAGCAGATCTACACCGCCACCGCAGCGAACTCCGACCTGAAGCGGTTGCCCACGGAGGACGAAGTCGCTTCAGCCATCGTGTTTTTGGCGAGCGACCTGGCCAGTGGCATCACCGGCCAGACGCTGGACGTTAACTGCGGGGAGTA
>NZ_CAXUCH010000203.1:0-8029 GCF_964249325.1 uncultured Mycobacterium sp.
GTCGGACAACCTGGTCAACGGACTGCTCACCGGGGGCAACAGGGCGAAGATGCTGACCAGCGCCGCGGCGATCTCGTGGTTCTTCGCACGGACGGTGCGCCAACGCCGCCGCAGCCCGGGCGACGATCTCGTAAGCCTGTTGATGAACAGCAAGGATGACGCCGACACATTGAGTCCCCTGGAGTTGCTCAAGTTTTGTGTCTTGCTGTTGGTGGCGGGCAACGAGACCACCACAAACCTCATCGCCAACACCATGGTGGCGTTGTTAGGCCGCCCGGACCTGTGGCGACAGATCGTCGCAGACCCTGCCCTGGCACAGGCGGCGATCGAGGAGACACTGCGCTTCGACGGGCCCGGACAGGGGCTGCTTCGCATCGCCGCCTCCGACATCACGATCGGCGAGGTGACCATTCCCGCTGGTGCCCGAGTGCTACCACTGATCGGCTCAGCCAACCGCGATCCGCGCTACTGGGATCACCCCGACGAGTTCCGGCTCGGTCGAAAACTAAACGATCACATCGCGTTTGGTTCCGGCATCCACTTCTGCATCGGCAATGCGCTCGCGCGCATCGAAAGCCGCGTCGCGATCGAGACGCTGGCGCGCCGACTACCGCATCTTGCGCCCGCCGGCGCGCCCGCGCGGATCGCCAGCCCCGTACTCCGCGGGCTGCGATCACTGCCCGTCGCCGTCAAACCCGCCATGACGGCAACATGAACCGATTGACCCCTTGGCCACGGCACCAGATCTAGCGACTCACGCTGTCTCGGCGGACGAGGCTCGCAATCCCGGCACTCGCCGACTTCAGCCGTACCACCAGCGGTCTGGAGCTGCCCCAGGCGATGCCGCCTTCGCTTCCGCAGGGGTTGGCAGCAACGGCACGGACGTCCGGCGCGACTTTTCGCCAAGCCCCGCTAGCTGCGGCGCAGGCGAATAATTCACGCCCGCGACCGGGGATCGCGCCTTGGACGTTCAACCGGTTTCTGTCCGCTGACAGCGCGCAACATGAGGGCGTCGCCAGCAAACAGATGCCTTACCTACTCCCTTCGCCATATGCGCCCGCCTACCCACCGACAGACCACGATCAGATCCGGCCCCCTTTCGACTGTTATCCGCGGTCGATGCACCTGTTCGACCAGGGGAAGACGGCGAGATCGAATATGGCGGGTCACCAGTAAAGGGGGGCTGCTTCGTCATTAGATGAATCACCCCTACCCTGACCGAGAAACTATGCAGCAGAAGCTGGTACGACTCGAAGCTGCCTGGCCGGCAACGGAAATACTGAGGGCGCTTAGAACATCGGATTTGGCTGCGCAGAAGACTCACCGCGGCTATCAGCCAACGCCCCCGGGAGGAAACGCGGTAATTTCGGGTGGGTTTCCTCCAGGTGCGGCATCACGCGCCCATAGCCGCCGCGTTTGGCATTAGCCGCGCTACTGTCTATCGCTTGCTTGTCGAGTGCAGTCACAACATCAGTGACCGGCATGTCCACCCGCAAACCGATATGGCGTTGGCCGCCTGTCGGATCCGTCGAGCTCAGTGCGCAGTCGCCGCTAGGTGCAACGATATTGCCCGTTCAGCAGGCAATTCGACGGTGGTGAGTAGGAACCGGTCAGCAGGCCCCGGAAACCGCCTGTGGCTGAACCACCGGGTGCAATGATGCGATTCCAATTCGCGGGGGTGAGCACATAGTGCGTGCCAGATTCCGCAATCTTGCTGTTCCACGTGTGCGAGACGGATTCTCCCCTCGGCAGGTCGAATTCAAGCTTCCAATCGGTTAGCGGCACCGTGCTCAAGTTGGTGATGGTGAAGCGGGCGATGAAACCGGTCTGCCACGTCGATGTCACCGACAACGTCGCCGTGGCCGCAGCCGCATGAGCTACGGGGCTGATGGCGAGTTCGAGGATGGCAACTACCAACGCCGACACGATTACGTGAAACGCTGTGCGCCAACGCTTCAGGTAATTGTCCAGTCCGGCCATAGCGGCCAACACTAAAGCCGACAGGCGATATCGGCCCCCGCGTCGCGGCTAAGCTGCAGTACCTTTGCTCAACTGAAACCGTCATGATATTTAGCCTCGATCCACCTGAACCTTGGATCGGCCGCCAACTCGCGGACGGGGAAAGCCAGAACGCCAGCCTCATCGGGGCGGAGTCGTTCAGCCGCCAGCAAGCGAGCGGTCTCCCGCACCACCCCGGGGCCGCGGCCGGCCGGTGTCGCGACATTGACCGCACACTACCCCGTCAGCGCGGGTCAGGGTTCGACGGCGACCGCATGAGCAGGAATATGGCGGAATCGAATATGGCGGGTTACCAGTACGGCGATGACCGAATTATCTCCAGTCGTGCGTCGCGCAGAGCTTCCCAGCGTTACTCTTTGCCGATGATCGCCGGGGAGAAGGCGCCCGACTTCACTCTTTATGATCACACCGGCCGGCCTCGGACACTGTCCGGGTTCCTTACCGAAGGGCCGGTTGTGCTGTTCTTCTTCCCCTAGCGTCCTCACCGATCTGTACCGCCCAGGCCTGTCATTTTCGGGACCTGAGCAGCGAATTTGCCGCGGTGGGCGCCCAGCGAGTGGGCATCAGCACCGACACCGTCGACAAGCAGGCCCACTTCGCCCAACAGCGCTCGTTCGACTATCCGCTGCTCTCCGACGCGGACGGCGTGGTGTCCGAGCTGTTCGGGGTGCGCCGAGGCAGGCTCGCCAAGCTGCGCAGATCCGTCGTGGCGCGTGAGACGGCCCGGCGCCGGCACACTCGGCGCCGTGGCCTGCTGGCCCGGCTGCCGGTCAGACGGACCACATTCGTCATCGACACCGACCGCACCATACTCAAGGTCGTCTCCAGCGAGGTGCGCGCATCGGTGCACGCCGACCAGGCCTTGTGGTTCTTGCAGAACCATAAGGCGCCCCGTAGTTCGCCACATGTCCGGCAGAAGCACACCGACGCGCACTGGCAGTCGGAGGGCAAGGGCGAACCGATCGGCGACTGGCTCACAGAACCCGAAACCACAGACGAGCCGAGCTTGGTCCGGCCATACATGCTGACGGCAGGCCGTACCGACTGCGGTGTCCAGCTGGCACTCGACTCCGGTCGAAGCGCTCAACACCACAGCGAAGCCGCCACGCTGGCGGAGAAATGATGTGCGGGGCCAAGTCCTGACGTATTGCGCTCATAGCCCCTCGGTCGCAGAGATCGCCGCTGGTCTGTCCTTGCCGCTCGGTGCGACGCGGTTCCTGGTCGACGACCTGGTGACACAGGGTTATTTGCGGGTGCACGCCCCCCTCGGTGACTCGATGACGCTCGATGAACGACGGGAACTGATAACAAGGACCCTGCGTGGCCTACGAGCACTCTGAGGGGCGGGCCGCCGCCTAGCGACGTCCGACCCAGGGCGCACACTTGTGGGATGAAAATGTGTCATGTCATCGATGTCGCGGTGACTGCAGCCGCCCTGCCCGCGCGCCGAATCCAGGTGTCGACGTCACCGCGGCCGGCGTGATGGTGCCTGCCGGCGGTCCCGAGCCCGCGCCTCGCCGACAGCTGAACGGCCTTTCGGACATACGCGCGTTCTTTCACACCAACACCGTGCCGCTGTATTTCATCTCGCCGACCCCGTTCAACCTGCTGGGCATCGACCGCTGGATACGAAACTTCTTCTACCTGACCTACTTTGACTCTTTCGAGGGCGAACATTCGCGCGTGTTTTTGCCCCGGCGGCGCGACCGCATTGATTTCGATTCGATGGGTGATGTGTGCAACCACCTCCTGCGTGATCCCGAGACGCTCGAGTTCATCGCGGGCCGAGGGCCCGGCGGCAAGGCCTGCTTCGTGATGATGGACGAGGAGACGCAGGCCCTCGCGCGCCAAGCGGGTCTGGAAGTCATGCACCCTCCCGTGGAGTTGCGCCAGCGCCTGGGCTCCAAGCTCGTCATGACGCGTCTGGCCGACGAAGCGGGCGTGCCAAGCGTGCCTCACGTGATCGGGCGGGCCGGCTCCTACGATGAGCTGCAATCGCTCGCGCAAGGCGCAGGGCTGGGCGATGACCTCGTCGTCGTGGCCGCCTATGGCGACGCCGGAAGCGCGGTGTTCTTTGTACGGGGTCAGCGGGACTGGGACGACCACGCCGGTGACCTGGCCGGGCAGGAAGTCAAAGTGATGAAGCGCATCCGCAACGTCGAGGTGTGCATCGAGGGAACGGTTACCCGCCACGGCACCGTGATCGGGCCTGCCATGACGAGTCTCGTCGGTTATCCGGAGCCGACTCCGCGCAAGGGAGGCTGGTGCGGCAATGACATCTGGCGCGAGGTGCTGCCGCCCGCACAGACGCACGCCGCGCGAGAAATGGTGGGAAAGCTGGGTGACATCCTGAGCCGCGAGGGGTACCGCGGCTACTTCGAGGTGGACCTGTTGCACGACCTGGACTCCGACGAGCTCTACCTCGGCGAGGTCAACCCGCGCCTCAGCGGCGCCAGCCCGATGACGAATTTGACCACCGAGGCCTACGCCGACATGCCGTTGTTTCTGTTCCACCTCCTCGAGTACATGGACGTGGACTACGAACTCGACATCGACGAAATCAATGCGCGCTGGGAGCGCGGCTATGGCGAGGACGAGGTCTGGGGTCAGGTGATCATCTCCGAGACCTCGTCGGATGTGGAGATTTTCACTGCGACGCCACACACCGGTGTGTGGCGCATCGACGACGACGGTCGGGTTTCCTTTGCGCGCCCCGCCAACGACTGGGCCACGCTACTCGACGGGTCCGAAGCCTTCTATATGCGTGTCGCCGCGCCGGGCGACTTACGTTGCGAGGGCGCCCAACTCGGCGTGCTCGTCACCCGCGGACATCTGCAGACCGACGACTACCAGCTCACCGAGCGCTGCCAGCGCTGGGTCAAGGGCATCAAGGCGAAGTTCGCCTCAACTCCCCTGGCGCCGGCCACGCCGATCGTCTCGCGGCTCGTTGCGCGAGCGTGAGCATCCCGGCCGGCATCTCCCTGGACAACTGGCTGTCGCCGCCATATTCGCAATGGTCATTTCAGCACGTCGACGACTTCGTGCCCACCGCGGTTATCTCGCGTGGGGCGGGGCCAGCCGCGGCATTGCCCGCAGCCACTTCTCCCCTGGGCGGAATCCCAGTGCCGAGCACTGACCGGGTTACCACCACCGTGGGCGCGGTGATGGCCGCCACGGCTACTGACGGGTGGGCCGTTGCCTACCGCGGCTCGATGGTGGCCGAAGAGTACCTCGACGGTCTGGGGGCCCACACCCGTCATTTGCTTTTCTCGGTAAGCAAGTCGCTGGTGGCAGCCGTTGTCGGCGCGCTGAACGGGGCGGGTGCTATTGAGCTTGACGCGCCGGTCACGGCATTCGTTCCCGCCTTGGCGAAGTGCGGCTATGCCGGTGCGACGGTGCGCCACTTGCTGGACATGAGGTCCGGTATCGCCTTCTCAGAGGACTACGGCGACCCGGCCGCCGAGATACACCTCCTCGACCAGGCGATGGGATGGGCGCCTAAGAGCAGTCCAGACGTCCCCTCCACGCTGCAAGGGTTTCTGCTGACCTTGCGGCAGAAGTCCGACCATGGCGGCCCGTTCGAATATCGCTCGTGTGAAACCGACGTACTCGGCTGGATCTGCGAAGTCGTCGGCAGCCAGCGGATGCCCGATCTGATGTCGGAACTGCTCTGGAGCCGTATCGGCGCCCAATGCAACGCCACCATCGGCGTCGACGCGGTCGGCACCGGGTTCTTCGACGGCGGCATCAACGCCTGTCTTACCGACATGATCCGGTTCGGCTCGCTGCTCTTGCGCGAAGGAGTGTCGTTGACCGGCCAGCAAGTGGTGCCGGCCGCCTGGATCGCCGACACCCTCGAAGGTGGCTCCGACTCGCGTCAGGCGTTCGCCGCCAGCCCCGACGACAACCGAATGCCCGGCGGGATGTACCGAAACCAAATGTGGTTCCCCTACCCGGACAGCAACGTGGTGTTGTGCCTGGGTATGTGTGGTCAGATGATCTACGTCAACCGCGCCGCAGAGATGGTCGCCGCCAAGTTGTCCACGCAGCCCCATTCTCATGAGCCGCACATGGAAGACACGTTGCGCGCATTCGATGCGGTGGCACACGAACTGGCTGGAATCAGCAGTTAGCCAAGGCCACGCGTCCGCCAGCCCTTGCCTGGGAATACGGGCGGCAACTCAGAAGTTCCGTCAGTCATGCCCAGAGCATTGACCGAAGCCGAACGCGAGCGATTTCTCAGCGAAAAGCACGTTTGAAGTGCGGGAAGCTATCGCTATCCGCTATCTAGGCGAGCATGGCGGGCGTGAGTTCGTGCGCAGGATGGGCGATTACGACAGCGTGTTGTTCACCATCCGCCCCGACCGGTGGTTCACCGCCGACTTCACCGTTGACGAGTAAGCGCCGGGACAATAGGCCGGCAGTCATCGCAGTTTCTGCGCGAACTCGATAACGTTGCCGTCCGGGTCGGCGATGTGCAGCGTTCTTTCATGCCAGGGCCGGTCCACGGGTCCGCTGAGGATTTCGATCCCAAGCCCTCGCAACCGCTCCGCTTCCATAGCTACGTCATGGATCAGGAAGCCGATCTCGCCGCACGGCGGTTTGCCGCCTTCGCGGCCGATGAGCCCTGGCAGCTTGGACCGTTCGAACAGCGAGAACTTGGTGTTCTCCATCTCGAACTCGACGTAGCCGTCGCCCTCGATCCGCACCTTGAGTCCGATCACGTTGCGGTAGAACCTCACAGATCGCTCAAGCGACTCGACATATTGGATGACGTAATCCACGCGAGGCATGGAACCCACCGTATCGGCTCGGGCTGTCACCGGTCTGGCCTGACGCTAAACAGCGTCTATGTTTCAGCTGGCGGCGTTGTGTGAAATCTGCCGACATGGACACCAGCGCTTTCATCGAACGGCTCAATGAAGATCTAGGTACGGAGTATCAATCGATCGTTCAGTACATCCAGCACATCGCAACGGTCAAGGGACCCGAATACCACTCGATCACCGAGGAACTGGATAAGCACCTCGCTCAGGAGCTGCAGCACGCCAAGATCCTCGCCCAGCAGATCGATTTTCTAGGCGGTACTCCCACTGTGAAAGTTCCCGACGTCCCCGACGCTCCCGACGGCGCGTCGGCGCTAAAGGCCGATGGGGAACTGGAAAGGCGTCAGTTGGACCGCTACCGGCAACGCGTGATGGAAGCCACCGACTTGGGGCTTCCGGACGTCGCTGAGGCATTACGGCCGCTCTTGCAGCAAACGCAGGATCATGTGCGGGAACTGGAAGACGCGCTCGAGGGCTGAACAGTCAAGACCCGCTCCCGTACCGGTCGAGCCCGGCCGATTCATCAACCGACATCCCCTGCCAGTCGACTACCGTCAACGGCATGTCTGACGTATCCGGTAACGACCGAATCGACGACGTCGCCCCGGGCGACACAATCGCCGTCGACCGCGGTTCCGGCGAAAAGTCCTACAAAGTGGTGTTCAAGGACTTCGCTAACGGCAGCTACGTCATCACGCTCGAGGACGACGATGGTGAGACGTTTCAGCTCGACCTGGCGCCCGGCGCCGTGGTGCGAAGGCATCTGGAGTCGAAGTGGGAATCGCCGCAAAGTCCTACACCGCACACCGAGAGTTAGCTTCAGGCTGGGCGGGGAACTGAACTAACGGTTCTAGCTGCGAATCGCTAACATCGCGCTGTGCTCGCCGGTAAATATTTTGGTGTTGGCCTAGCGGCGGTCATGACCGCAGTCGCGCTGACGTTCAGTTCCGCGGTGCTGCCGTGCGCGACGCCGGCCGCCGCGGCGAATTGTCCTCAAGCGGAGGTCGTCTTCGCCCGGGGCCGATTGGAATCACCGGGGCCGGGAGTACTGGGCAATGCGTTCATCACTGCGCTCGAGTCCAAGGCCGCGGGTAAGAACATCGGCGTATACGCCGTGAAGTATCCAGCCGACACCGAGGTTGATGTCGGCGCCAACGACATGAGCCGCCATATCCAATACATGG
>NZ_CAXUCH010000204.1:0-5232 GCF_964249325.1 uncultured Mycobacterium sp.
CCGATGACGAGCGCCGCGACGATTCGGCCGGGTTAACTCCCGAATCGTTACGTGCGCGGCAGAATCGATAGATGGCGTGCCAGCCTGACGATCCTGCCCCGCGCGGGTGGGGGCTGCCGAGTCGTGCCGAGGTGCTCGCCGCGCTGTCGGTAGCGATCGACCTCGGCCTGGGTCAACCCAGCGAGCACATGCTTCGCGCGGCGCTCATCGGCACAAGGATCGCCGATCGGCTAGGCTCAACCGGAACCAGCGTGACTGCACCTACTACACGAACCTTGTGATGTGGATCGGGTGTCACGCCGACTCCCACGAATACGCGCGATGGTTCGGCGATGACATCGCGGTGCGCCGTGATTCCGCGCTGGTTGACTGGGCGGGCTTGCCTTATCTGCGGTTCTTACTCAGCCACGTAGCCCGCGGTGAGCCGTTGATGCGCAGGCTGACCGTCATGGCGGCGCTGTTCGCCAACGCCCGCGGCCACCTGGCCCGTCTGGTCCGATCGCACTGTGCATCGGCGACGTTGCTGGCCCAGCGCATCGGTTTGGGTCCTGATGTGCGGGCTGCACTGGCGTTTGCTTTCGAGCGCTACGACGGGGGAGGACTGCCCAACGGCGCTCGCGGCGACGACATTCCGCTGCCGATGCGGATTGCTCAGCTCGCCGACATGGCCGAGATTCACCAGCGCGCCTACGGCATCGACGGTGCGGTCGCGATGGCCCGCAGCCGTCGAGGCGGCCAGTTCGACCCACACATCGTCGACGCATTCGTCAAACAACCGGAGCCGATCTTGGCAGGCCCGCCCACCGGCGATGTGTGGGCGGTCGCGTTGCGGGAAGCACCTGACCGCCATCACCGGCTCGACGCGCAGCCGCTGGATGCGATGTCGCCAATGGTCTCGATGCTGGATCGGTAACCCGGCTCGTCGTGTGGTCCCGGGTTTTCCGCGCCGACGACTTTGCGAGCCCGGAACTGAACAAAGCTGCCGTCGCGATGATCAGCCCAGCCGCACCGGCGATGACATGACGTGTTTTCACTTCACTGGAGGGTATTTGTCGAAAACCGTTCCGGTGTAGACGCCGCATCGCGGCGCCAGTCAGGGCTGAAGCAACCAATCCGGTTGCCGGCCAAGGAAGCCGCGGCGCGTCAACGTCCGCGGATCTGGCGATTCCGCCGCAAGCGGTTCCAGAACCCGCCACCACGCCTGCCCTGCCAACCGGCACCGGTGGCGGCAGGTCCGGTTTCGGCAGGCGCGCCTCGCCGGCGGTTCCAGGGCGCCCCGGCACGTCTGCCACCCCAGCCGGCACCGGCACGGCGGCTGTCCAACGCGTAGACGCCTCCGCCGATGAACACCAGCAGCAGAAACGCGAAGCAGTACAGCACTGCGAGCTCACCCTGGTTGACGATCGGCCAAAAGCCATGCGGGAAGTGCTGGGTGAAGTAGGCGACCGCCATCTCCCCGGAGGCCACGAAAGCCGCTACCCGGGTGAACAGCCCCAGCGTGACGAGGGCGCCGGTGACCGTCTCGATCCAGCCCGCGTAATAGAACGGCCACTCGCCGACGGGGACAGTAGGTCCCACCGGCCAGCCGATCAACTTCTGTAGGCCGTGGCAGAGAAACAGCAGTCCCACCACCACGCGGAAAACCGTCAGGGCCACCGGCGTGTACGTCCCGAGCCGGGCCTCCAGGTTGCGCGTCGTCATGCGACGACGATACGGCTACACGTTCCTACACGTCGAAGTACAGCGCGAATTTCGTGCTGGACGTTTAAATCGGTTAGCTGCTTTGACTGTGTTGGAAAGATGCTGGTCATGGCGTTGAGTGCGTTGGTCGCCGAAAGCTGTCGCTAACTCTCCTGCGTACTGGCTGCGTACCGCGACCTGCACGCCGCGAACGCCAACCTCAGCTTGACGATCGACAGGCTTCCTGGTCTGTCACCTGCGGGTGTGTGATCGACAACGGGCAGGAGGGGAATTGGGCACACGCGATGAGGTCCTCGCAGCCAGCGTCCACCGCGGCATTCAAGATGTTTCGGACGGTGTGCAGTTCGGCCAGCTTCGCGTCGATCTCGGCCAACTTGATCTTCGCGCGTGCCCGCAAGCCTTTATCTGGCCGACGGTTTTCGCCGAGCCCGCTGTCTTGCAGCAGGTTCGCGATCTCGTCGAGTGTGAAGCCCAGCCGTTGGGCTGCCTTGATTACCCGCGTCACAGTGACCGTTTCGGGTGGGTAGAGACGGTGACCGCCTAGGGTTCGGTCGGGGCGGTGCAGCAGGCCGCGGCGCTCGTAGTAACGCAGCGTCTGCACGTTGACACCGGCCGCGTCGGCAACCTGGCCGCTGCGGAGTCCGTCCGTGGTCATGCCGCGAGGCGTTCGGCTCGCGCGGTGAACCCGTCGAGGACCGCAATCTGTTCGGGCGGGACCTGCACTTGTAGGTGCAGACCCTGCGGTGCGGGCGACAAGTCGAAGGTGAAAAACGAGCAGCATTGGGTTTCCCGGGCGACCAGGTCCTGCACTCGGGCGGCGATCTCATTACTGCTGCGCAGTGTCAACTGCAGGGTGGTCGGTGCTGGCCGGTCCACCCGAATTACGCAGTCGCGAAAGAGGTCATCGAATTCCGCCAATCGCAGCGGCTGCTGTTCACTGGGCAGGGTGCACGAAGCAGGGCTGATCCAGTTGGGCAGGTCGTAATCGAGGTTCATAGGTTCACGGTAAGCCTGTACCGGGGTACAGGATGCAAGCCGCGCAGGACCAACCGCCGACACATAACGGGCCATCGGTGCAGCGGACCAGCTCGCCGACTGCGGGCATGATGCCAACGTTAGGCGGCCCAAGACGCGCTAGTCGGCCTAAACCGTTGACGGTGCGGGTCCTGTCGATGGGGGCTGACGATGCCCCAGTGCCAGTGGTTGATGCATTAGTAGTACGTCTCGGCGGTAGTGCCGATGCCGATTGGCTCGATGATGGCCCCTGACTGAGGCGCCGCGTTCACGGCGTCGCCGTTGGTCAGAGGGTTAACCGGCTTACACGTCGAAGTACAGCGCGAATTCGTACGGATGCGGCCGAATGTTCACCGGCTCGATCTCGTTCTCGCGCTTGTAGGTGATCCACGTCTCGATCAGGTCGGACGTGAAAACCCCGCCCTCCGTGAGGTATTCGTGATCGGCCTCGAGGCGGTCGATCACCGCGGCCAACGACGTCGGCGCCTGTGGAATATCGGCGGCCTCTTCCGGCGGCAGCTCGTAGAGGTCCTTGTCGACTGGCGCTTGCGGCTCGATCTTCTTCTTGATGCCGTCCAAGCCGGCCATCAGCATGGCCGAGAACGCCAAGTAGGGGTTGCCCGACGAGTCGGGGCAGCGGAACTCCAGCCGCTTGGCCTTGGGGTTCGTGCCGGTGATCGGGATGCGCACACACGCCGACCGGTTGCGCTGGCTGTACACCAGGTTGATCGGGGCCTCGTAGCCGGGCACGAGCCGCTTGTAGGAGTTGACGGTCGGGTTGGTGAACGCCAGCAGCGACGGCGCGTGGTGCAAGATGCCACCGATGTAGTGGCGGGCGGTGTCGGACAGCCCGGCGTAGCCCACCTCGTCGTAGAACAGCGGGTCGCCTTCCTTCCACAACGACTGGTGGACGTGCATGCCTGAGCCGTTGTCGCCGAACAGTGGTTTGGGCATGAAGGTGACCGTCTTACCGTGCTGCCACGCCGTGTTCTTGATGATGTACTTGTACAGCTGCAGCTGGTCGGCCGCATGCAGCAGTGTGTTGAACTGGTAATTGATCTCGGCCTGCCCGCCGCTGCCCACCTCGTGGTGGCCCTTTTCCAGGGTGAAGCCGGCGTTGATCAGGTTGGTCAGCATCTTGTCGCGCAGGTCGACGTACTGGTCGTTGGGCGCCACCGGGAAATAGCCACCCTTGGGGCGGACCTTGTAGCCGCGGTTAGGGCTGCCGTCGGTCTCGGTCGCGGCGCCGGTGTTCCACCAGCCCGAGATGGCGTCGACCTCGTAGAACGAACCGTTGATCCGCGAGTCGAAGGACACCGAGTCGAAGATGTAGAACTCGGCCTCCGGGCCGAAGTAGGCGGTGTCGGCGATGCCGGTGCTGATCAGATAGTTCTCCGCCTTGCGCGCCACGTTGCGGGGGTCGCGCGAGTACGGCTCACGGGTGAACGGGTCATGCACGAAAAAGTTGAGGTTCAGCGTCCTGGCTTCGCGGAACGGGTCGATGATCGCCGTGTCGGTGTCAGGCAGCAGATACATGTCCGACTCGTGGATCGACTGGAAGCCGCGGATAGACGAACCGTCGAAGGCCAGCCCGTCGGTGAAAACGCTCTCGTCGCACGCCGAAGCCGGGATTGTGAAGTGCTGCATGATCCCGGGCACGTCGCAGAACCGGACGTCGACGAACTCGATTTTCTCATCCTTGATGAGCTTGATGATGTCGTCGGCCGTCTTTTCGGACACCGAAGCGCTCTCCTTCATTGTGGGCTTGGCGTCTATTGCGGTCATTGAAGCGCTCTCCTTTACTGGCCCTTGCACTGGTGGCCCGACCAGACGCTATGGAGGCCATGTTGCCCAAGGGTCAACCCTATGTTGCGCTGACGTTACGCGCCCCGGTCGTGGGTAACTATCACGGGGTTGGCTCGGCCGTATTGTGGGTCCATGGCCCGCACGATCGCATCGTGGCTTTCCGGCCCGCCGCAGCAGCCAGAATCGGGTCGGCCATCGGGGTACGCCGGTGAGGCGCTGCGCCTGCCCGAGAGCGGGCCGGGTTCGTTGGCCCGGATGGGCCGCCGGTTGGCAGCGCTGCTGGTCGACTGGATGATTGCCTATGGCCTGGCCGCGCTCGCGATGACGTTCGGCTGGGTGACGCCGGCGTCGCTGTCGACCGCCGTGCTGGTGATTTGGTTTGTCATAGGTGTGGTAGCTGTGCGGCTGTTCGGCTTCACCCCAGGCCAGCTGGCGCTGGGGCTCGGGGTGGTAACCCACAATGGGCGCGCCCATGTCGGGGTTGGTCGCGCAGTAATACGCGGCCTACTGATCGCGGTGGTGGTTCCGCCATTGTTCGTCGACGCCGACGGCCGCGGTCTGCACGACCGGGTGACGGGCACCGCTGTGGTGCGCCGGTGAGTTGGGCGGCGACCCGCTGTGCCCGGCTGCGCCGCGCTTGCGATCGCCGCTGAGTTGGACGGGCGGCTTACTTGCGGCGCACGGTGCGCTGGACACCGCGCAGCTTGCCGG
>NZ_CAXUCH010000204.1:5242-7784 GCF_964249325.1 uncultured Mycobacterium sp.
CCGGGGGGCTAACTTGGGGCGAAGGGTGGGCGGTAACCGGGGATGCTTGCGGCGGTAGGCATGGGCCCCTTCGGCATCGCGGTCGCGCCGGCACGCGACCCGAGCGCGCTCAGCCGCGACTCCAGCGAGTCCAACTGCTTGACGGTGATATTGGCCGGCAGTCGGGTGAGGTGACGCTCCAGCTTGGCCAGCGGAACCTCGTCCTCGCCGTTGCCGACGACGACGTCGTAGATCGGCACGTCGCCGACCAGCCGTGCGGTGCGCTTCTTCTCCTGGGCGAGCAGCGGCTTGAGACGGGCCGCTGATCCTTCCCCGACCAGGATGACGCCCGGCCGGCCGATCACCCGATGGACGGCGTCGAAGTGACCGGTGGCGGCCACACCCGCGCTGACGCGCCACTTTCCGCGCAGGTTTTCCAGCACCCACGCCGCCGCGCCGGCTTGGCCTTCGGCCTTGCGGTACACCGAGCGCTGCGCGCGCCGGCCGAAGATGATGAACGCCACCAGCGCGCCCAGCACCACACCGAGCGCGATCGTCATGACCATGGGGAATCCGCCGGCCACCACACCGGCCGCTACCGACGCGCCGACGATCAACACGAACGCGCTGATCATGTAGGGCAGCAGCCGCTTGTCTTCCCGGCGCTGAATGGTGAACGCCTGCCACAGCTGGCTCCGCCGCTCCTTGGCGGCGGCCTTGCGGGCGGCCTTGGCTTCGGCTTTGGCGGCCTTCGTCGCCGCCGAATTGCGGGATTTCGCCATAATCGCCAAGGATACGGAAAACGCGGTTCAGCGCGGCGCTACGGCCTGCCGCCGCTGGATGGCCTGCTGGTAGAGACGACCGGCCCGATACGACGAGCGCACCAACGGCCCCGCCAGAACGCCGGCGAACCCCAGCCGTTCGGCATACCCCGCGTAGGCGACGAACTCCTCCGGCTTGACCCAGCGCTGCACCGGATGGTGGCGCAGCGACGGGCGCAGATATTGGGTGACGGTGATGATGTCGCAGCCGGCGTCGTAGAGATCTTTCAGCGCCGTTCGCACCTCTTCGGGCGTTTCCCCTAAGCCCAAGATCAGGTTGCTCTTGGTGACCAAGCCGTATTCGCGGGCAGCGGTGAGCACGTCGAGGCTGCGCTGGTAGGTAAACGCCGGCCGGATCCGTTTGAAGATCCGCGGCACCGTTTCGACGTTGTGCGCCAACACTTCCGGGCGAGCACCGAAGACCTGCTCCAGGCGGGCAGGATCGCCGTTGAAGTCCGGGATCAGCAGCTCGACACCGGTGGACGGGTTGAGCTGCTTGATGGCGCGCACAGTCTCGGCATACAGCCACGCCCCGCCGTCGGGCAGGTCGTCGCGGGCCACGCCGGTGACGGTGGAATAGCGCAACCCCATCGCCTGCACGCTCTCGGCCACCCGGCGCGGCTCGTCGCGGTCCAGCGGCGCGGGCTTGCCGGTGTCGATCTGGCAGAAGTCGCAGCGACGGGTGCACTGGTCACCACCGATCAGAAAGGTGGCCTCCCGGTCCTCCCAGCACTCATAGATGTTGGGGCAGGCCGCCTCCTCGCACACGGTGTGCAGGCCCGCGCGCCGGACCAGGCTCTTCAGCTCGGTGTATTGCGGCCCCATCCGCGCGCGCGTCTTGATCCACGGCGGCTTGCGTTCGATCGGGGTCTGCGCGTTGCGAACCTCCAGGCGCAGTAGCTTTCTGCCTTCGGGCGCAACGGTCACAACGGCGATGCTACGCGCGCGGCGGTATGGTCGCGCACCGCCAGCACACCGTCCAGCGCGTCACACACCGCGTCGGCGACCGCGGACCGCACGTCGTCGACACCGACCCGGCGGCCCAATTCGGCCGACAGCGACGCCACCCCGGCATCGCTGATCCCGCACGGCACGATCCGCGTGAACGCATCCAGATCACAGTCGCAGTTGAGCGCGAAGCCATGCAGTGTCGTCGCACGTGACACCCGCACACCGATGGCGGCGACCTTGCGCGCCGGCCGGCCACGGCCGGGCGGCAACCACACTCCCGAGCGGCCGTCGACCCGGCCTACCCCCAGCCCAAGGTCGGAACACACCTTGATCAGCGACTCTTCAAGGCGGCGAACATAATTCACCACGTCGAGCGGCTGGGCCAGGCCGATGATGGGATAGCCCACGAGTTGTCCCGGCCCGTGCCAGGTGATCTTGCCACCGCGATCGGTGTCGACGACAGGTGTGCGGTCTGCAGGTCGTTCGTGTGGCAGCGTGCGCCGGCCCGCGGTATAGACCGACGGGTGCTCTAAAAGCAGCAGGGTGTCGCTGCCGCCGGCGGCCCGGGCGTCGGCCAATTCGCGTTGCAGCTGCCAGGCGGCGCGGTAATCGACGGCGCCGAGGTGGCGGACGTCGATCGGGTGCAGGCTGGACCTAATAGAGCTCACAGGGCCGAGGCTACCCGCGTTGGCGACGGGACCGCCCGCGAGACGGAAACCACGGCTGTGGTCGGAGCCTCAGACTCAAGTGATCGCTGCAACGCCTGAGTTGTTTAGGGGTGTTGTTCGATG
>NZ_CAXUCH010000205.1:0-7714 GCF_964249325.1 uncultured Mycobacterium sp.
AGAACCGGTGCCCGTCGCTGTGGAGTGGGATCGCTGGCCGGCATCGGTGACCTGGTCGATGGACGGCGCCTCGCTGATCGTCACCGCCGACCAAGCCGGGCGCACGCCGGTGTTCGCCGTCGATGTGGCCGCATCGACGATCACCCAGCTCGTCTCAGACGACTTCGCTTACACCGACGTCACGGCCTCGCCCAGTGGGGTTCTGTATGGCCTGCGCAGCTCGTATGAGACGCCACCGCACCCGGTCAAGATCGACCCCAATGGCGGCGTCGCTGTACTGCCCTGTGGTGAATTGCCCGCGCTGCCAGGGACATTGGAAGAGGTCAGCGCCGCGGCTGCCGATGGGACGACGGTGCGCTCGTGGCTCGTGTTGCCCGAAAGTCCCGCTCCGGCGCCGCTACTGCTTTGGATTCACGGTGGTCCGCTGGGCAGCTGGAACAGTTGGTCATGGCGATGGAATCCCTGGCTGATGGCCGCCGAAGGCTACGCCGTGCTGTTGCCCGACCCGGCGCTGTCCACCGGCTACGGCCAAGAGTTCATCCAGCGCGGCTGGGGAGCCTGGGGTGCGGCACCGTTCGACGACTTGATGGCAGCAACCGACGCAATCTGCGCCCACCCCCGCGTCGACGCCACCCGAATGGCGGCAATGGGCGGATCGTTCGGCGGATATATGGCCAACTGGGTGGCCGGCCACAATGACCGGTTCGCCGCGATCGTGACTCACGCCAGCTTGTGGGCGTTGGACCAATTCTGGCCGACTACCGACCTCGCCTATTACTGGCAGCGCGAGATGACACCGCAGATGGCCGCCACCCACTCCCCGCACCGCTTCGCCGACCGGATCACCACCCCGATGCTCGTCATCCACGGCGACAAGGACTACCGAGTACCGGTCGGCGAAGCCCTCCGACTGTGGTACGACCTGCTGGCCGCCTCTGGCCTACCCGCCGGCGCCGACGGACGCAGCCCCCACCGCTTTTTGTACTTCCCGTCCGAAAACCACTGGGTGCTAGCCCCACAGCACGCCAAGATCTGGTACGACGTCGTCATCGGGTTTCTGGCGGAACACGTGCTCGGCGAGACCGGCGAACTGCCCGAAATCCTCGGAGTAGCGTCACACCCGTGACAGCGTCGCAGCGCGAATTCGACATCGTCTTGTACGGGGCGACCGGCTTTGTCGGCAAGCTGACCGCCGAATACCTCGCCCGGGCAGGATCGAATGCCCGCATTGCACTGGCCGGCCGATCAGCCGACCGCGTGCGTACGGTGCGCGATACCCTCGGCGACTCAGCGAAGTCCTGGCCACTGGTGGAGGCCGATGCCGCCTCGCCGTCGACGCTGGACGCGATGGCGGCGCGCACCCAGGTGGTCGTCACCACCGTCGGGCCGTACACCCGCTACGGGCTGCCACTGGTTGCCGCATGCGCGGCGGCGGGCACCGATTACGCCGACCTCACCGGTGAGGCGATGTTCGTGCGCAACAGCATCGACCAGCACCATAAACAGGCCGTCGACACCGGTGCCCGCATCGTGCACGCGTGCGGATTCGATTCCATCCCTTCGGATTTGAGCGTCTATGCGCTATACCGCGCGGCACGTGACGACGGCGCCGGTAAACTGACAGACACCCACTTCGTGTTGCGCCGCTTCTCCGGCGGGCTGTCCGGGGGCACCATCGCCTCGATGATGGAAGTGCTGCACACCGCTTCCACCGATCCAGATGCAAGGCGGCTGCTCGCCGATCCCTACACGCTGAGCAGCGACCGCGCGGCCGAACCCGACCTGGGCCCGCAGCCCGACATGCCGTGGCGCCGCGGCCGTGACATTGCGCCGGAACTGGCCGGCACTTGGACCGCCGGATTCATGATGGGGCCGTATAACACTCGGATTGTTCGGCGCAGCAACGCATTACTGGACTGGGCGTACGGCAGGCAATTTCGCTACAGCGAGCACATGAGTGTGGGGTCGTCGTTCGTCGCTCCAGCGGCGTCAGCTGCCGTCACCGGGGTGGGTAACGCGATGTTCGGGCTGGGCAGCCGCTATTTCCGGCTGCTTCCGCGGCGGCTGGTGGAGCGCCTGGCGCCCAAACCCGGCAGCGGCCCCAGCCCCGCCGCACGAGAACGCGGCTACTACCACGCCGAGACCTATGCCACCACGACCAGCGGTGCCCGTTATCGGGCGACCATCGAGCAGCAGGGCGATCCGGGTTACAAGGCGACGTCGGTGTTGTTGGGGGAGAGCGGCTTGGCGCTCGCTTTAGACCGGGACAAGCTCTCCGAGCTACGTGGCGTGCTCACCCCGGCGGCCGCGATGGGCGATGCGCTGATCGCGCGTTTCCCCGCCGCCGGTGTGTCACTGCAGACCACTCGGCTCTGAGTGCGTCGCGCCGCGCCGTAAGGATGTCGGTGCGGCTGGTTTGGTCTAGTTTCGTCATCGATTTCGACCACATCCAGCAACGAAAGTGAGCACGACGAGGGCCAGCCTTGACGACCTCTTCGCGCAGATTCCTACGCGCGAAATCGCAACCAGGATAGGCGCTAACGAAGCGGAAGTGAACAACGCCATCCACAGACTGGTGCCTGCGCTCGTTAGTGGACTACACGAGAACGCGCGAAACCCTGCTGTGGCGTCAGAAATCTCGTCGGCGGTCAACAGTCGCGCTGCGAGAGGGCTGTTGGATACGGGCGTGAGGGTAGATCAGATCGACAAATCGGAGGGTCAGCAGGCGATCGCGAAGATCTTCGGCGGCAATGACAGCAGTCAGGTCGCCGCATCGCTATCGGGCCCTGCCGCCGGCGATAACGAGTTGTTCCAGTAGCTTTTACCGATCTTGATGCCGATCGTGCTGGCCTACATCGGCAAGCAGCTCAGCGGTGAGAACGCCCGTGCGCCCGGACAGCAGGGCTCCGGTGGCGCGCTCGGCGAGGTGCTGGGCAGCATCCTCAGTGAGGCATCAGGCGGCAAAGGCAACAAGTCGTTGGGCAGCATCTTAGGAAATGCGCTGGGCGGTAGAGCGGGCGAGATACTCGGCGGCTTGCTCGGCGGCAAGAACGAGAAATAGCGCACGACCACACCGCCGTCGCACCGGTTCGTCACCGGCAGTTCTTCAGGCGTTTCGCTTCACGTGAGTTGAACGCGTTCGCGAAAATGCCGACTTCAGTAGGCGCACCCTCGTCGGAAAGAAGCAACGACGCGGAGCCGGTCGCCGGTCCGCACTGACGACATGGGAGTGAGTGACGTGGGAGACACACTGACTGCAGGACAGAAGCTGGTACGGGGAGAGTCGCTCACCTCCAACAACGGGGCCTACACCGTGACGCTGCAAGATGACGGCAACCTGGTCTTGGCGGTGCGCGGCAAGGCCATTTGGGCGACCGGGACCAACGGTCAAAACGTGGTGCACGCGGAGGTACAACCCGACGGCAACTTCGTGCTCTACACCGCGGACAAACCCGTGTGGGCCACCAACACCAAGGGCAAGAAAAATCCCAGACTCGCCCTGCAGGATGACCGCACCTGGTGCTCTACGCCGACGACGTGCAGGATGGTCCACTAAGACCGAGACCGATGCTCCACCGCCACCGGCCTACGTTCGTGCGGCCGGTTGGGCCGGTTCCGGTGCCGCCTCCTGTGGGGCTGGTTCTGGTTCGGCGGCGGGCTCCTGCGCAGCGGGTGCCGGCTGCGACACCCTGTGGGCCATTGCGGAGCGCTTCTACGGCGATGGCAGCAAATACCAGGTCATCGCCGACGCCAGCGGAATCCCTAACCCCGACCTCATCCAACCCGGGCAGGTGCTGACGATCCCCTGATCGCAGCGCATTTGACGATTTGGCGGCTCACGTCGACCAGACTGGGCCGCTACTGCGGAACTGCGTGGCCGGTCGAGTAAGCGGGCTTCCTAGAATTGTGCGGTGACCCCCAACCCGAAGCCCGCCGTTAGCGCTGCGGCCGAAGCCTTGCCCAAGTCCTGGGATCCGGGCACGGTCGAGAGCACGATCTACCAGGGCTGGGTGGATGCTGGTTACTTCACCGCGGACCCGGCCAGCGCCAAACCGGGGTATTCGATCGTGCTGCCGCCGCCCAACGTGACCGGCAGCCTGCATATGGGGCATGCGCTGGAGCACACCCTGATGGATGCCTTGACTCGCCGCAAGCGCATGCAGGGATACGAGGTGCTGTGGCTGCCGGGCACCGACCACGCCGGAATCGCCACCCAAAGCGTGGTGGAGAACCAGCTTGCGCTCGAGGGCAAGAC
This sequence comes from uncultured Mycobacterium sp., assembly GCF_964249325.1. Classification (NCBI taxonomy): domain Bacteria; kingdom Bacillati; phylum Actinomycetota; class Actinomycetes; order Mycobacteriales; family Mycobacteriaceae; genus Mycobacterium; species uncultured Mycobacterium sp. The sequence goes on from NZ_CAXUCH010000205.1 coordinate 4,256, forward strand.
CAAAGAACGGCTCGGCCGCGAGCGGTTCATTGAGACGGTGTGGCAATGGAAGCGTGACTCCGGCGGCGTCATCGGTGACCAGATGCGCCGCCTCGGCGACGGCGTCGACTGGAGCCGCGACCGGTTCACCCTCGATGAGGGCCTTTCCCGGGCGGTGCGGACGATCTTCAAACGGCTCTATGACGCCGGCCTGATTTACCAGGCCGAGCGGCTGGTGAACTGGTCACCGGTGCTGGAAACCGCCATTTCCGATCTCGAGGTCAACTACGAAGACGTCGAAGGCGAACTGGTGTCGTTTCGATACGGCTCGCTCGACGACTCCGAACCCCACATCGTGGTCGCCACCACCCGGGTCGAGACGATGCTGGGCGACACCGCGATCGCGGTGCATCCCGACGACGAGCGCTACCGCCACCTGGTGGGCACCAGCTTGCCGCACCCTTTCGCCGACCGGACGCTGGTCGTCGTGGCCGACGAGCACGTCGACCCCGAATTCGGAACCGGCGCAGTCAAAGTCACGCCCGCTCACGACCCCAACGACTTCGAGATCGGGCTGCGGCACCAACTGCCGATGCCCACCATCATGGACACCAAGGGCCGAATAGTCGGCACCGGAACACAATTCGACGGCATGGACCGGTTCGAGGCCCGTGTCGCGGTCCGGGAAGCGCTTGCCGCACAGGGTCGTATCGTTGAAGAGAAACGCCCGTACCTGCACAGCGTCGGCCATTCCGAGCGCAGCGGCGAGCCGATCGAGCCGCGGCTGTCGCTGCAGTGGTGGGTGCGGGTGGAATCGCTGGCCAAGGCGGCCGGCGACGCTGTGCGCCACGGCCAAACTGTGATCCACCCGGCCAGCATGGAGCCGCGCTGGTTCGGCTGGGTCGACGACATGCACGACTGGTGTATCTCGCGTCAGCTGTGGTGGGGCCACCGTATCCCGATCTGGTACGGGCCCAATGGCGAAAAGGTGTGCGTGGGCCCGGATGAAACCCCGCCGGACGGCTGGGAACAAGACCCCGACGTGCTGGACACCTGGTTTTCCTCGGCGCTGTGGCCGTTTTCGACGATGGGTTGGCCCGAGCGCACGCCCGAGCTGGAAAAGTTCTACCCGACAAGCGTTTTGGTTACCGGCTATGACATCTTGTTCTTCTGGGTGGCCCGGATGATGATGTTCGGCACCTTTGTCGGCGCCGACGACGCCATCACCCTCGACGGCTGCCGCGGACCGCAGGTGCCGTTCACCAACGTGTTCCTGCACGGGCTGATCCGCGACGAGTTCGGCCGCAAGATGAGCAAGTCCAAAGGCAACGTGGTCGATCCGCTGAACTGGCTGGACATGTTCGGCGCCGACGCGTTGCGGTTCGCGCTGGCCCGCGGCGCCAGCCCGGGCGGTGACCTGACCATCGGCGAAGACCACGTGCGGGCGTCGCGAAACTTCGGCACCAAGCTGTTCAACGCCACCCGGTTCGCTCTGCTCAACGGTGCCAGCCCGGCGCCGCTGCCCGACTTCGCGGACTTGACCGATGCCGATCGGTGGATTTTGGGGCGGCTGGAAGAGGTCCGCGCCGAAGTTGATTCGGCTTTCGACGGCTACGAGTTCAGCCGCGCCTGCGAGTCCCTTTATCACTTCACCTGGGACGAGTTCTGCGACTGGTACGTCGAACTGGCCAAGACACAGCTTGCCGACGGCTTCACGCATACCACCGCTGTGCTGGCCGCGGTACTCGACACGTTGCTGCGGCTGCTGCATCCGGTAATCCCGTTTCTCACGGAGGCGCTGTGGACGACGCTGACCGGTCAGGAGTCGCTGGTGATCGCCGACTGGCCGCCGCCCTCCGGAATCACGCTGGATTCGGTTGCCGCGCAGCGCATCACCGAAATGCGAAAGCTGGTGACCGAGGTGCGGCGGTTCCGTAGCGACCAGGGGCTGGGCGACAGGCAGAAAGTGCCCGCCCGCCTGTCGGGTATCGACGACGCCGATTTGACCACCCAAGTGCCTGCGGTGACGTCGCTGGCATGGCTGACGGCGCCCAGCCCGGACTTCAACGCCTCGGCGTCGCTGGAGGTGCGGCTGAGCGGCGGTACCGTCGTCGTCGAACTCGACACCTCCGGGACGATCGACGTCGCCGCCGAACGTCGCCGGCTGGAAAAGGATTTGGCCGCTGCCCAAAAGGAACTGGAGTCGACGACAGCCAAATTGGCCAACCACGATTTCCTGGCCAAAGCGCCTCCTGCCGTCGTCGACAAGATTCGTGATCGCCAGCAAGTGGCCCGCGCCGAAACCGACCGGATTGCGGCCAGGCTGGCCGGGCTGCAATGACCTCCGAGCCGCTTGAGCGGCCCTCACCGGATCCCACACCCGACGAGATCGCATCGCTGTTGCAGGTCGAGCACTTGCTCGACCAGCGCTGGCCCGAGACCCGCATCGATCCGAGCCTGACTCGCATTAGCGCGCTGATGGATGTGCTCGGCTCGCCGCAGCGCAGCTACCCGTCGATCCATATCGCGGGCACCAACGGCAAAACGTCGGTGGCGAGGATGGTGGACGCGCTGTTGAGAGCGCTGCACCGGCGCACCGGCCGGACCACCAGCCCGCACCTGCAGTCGGCGGTCGAGCGCATCGCGATCGACGGCACACCGATCAGCCCGGCGCATTACGTCGCGACATATCGCGATATCGAACCCTACGTGCAGATGATCGACCAGCAGTCGGAGTCGGCCGGTGGCCCGCCGATGAGCAAGTTCGAAGTGCTCACCGCGATGGCGTTCGCCGCGTTCGCCGACGCCCCGGTCGACGTCGCGGTGGTCGAGGGCGGCCTCGGCGGCACCTGGGACGCCACCAACGTCATCAATGCGCCGGTGGCCGTCATCACCCCGATCGGCATCGACCACGTGGAGTACCTCGGCGACGACATCACCGGCATCGCCGCCGAAAAGGCGGGCATCATCACCCCCGCCGAAGGTCCGGTGGACACCGTCGCAGTCATCGCCCGCCAGGTTCCGGAGGTGATGGAGGTGCTGTTGGCGCAAGCCGTGCGCGCCGGCGCCCAGGTGGCGCGCGAGGACTCCGAATTCGCGGTGCTGGACCGTCGGGTCGCCGTCGGCGGTCAGCTGGTGCAACTGCAGGGCCTCGGCGGCGTCTACTCCGACATCTATCTGCCGCTGCACGGCGAGCACCAGGCGCACAACGCGGCCGTGGCGCTGGCGGCGGTCGAGGCGTTCTTCGGCGCCGGCGCGCAGCGGCAGCTCGACGTCGACGCGGTGCGCGCGGGATTCGCCGAGGTGACCAGCCCGGGCCGGTTGGAGCGGATGCGCAGCGCGCCGACGTTGTTCATCGACGCTGCGCACAATCCCGCCGGGGCGGCGGCGCTTGCCCGGGCATTAGCCGACGAGTTCGACTTCCGGTTCGTGGTCGGTGTGGTCAGCGTGCTGGCCGATATGGATCTCGGCGGCGTCCTC
>NZ_CAXUCH010000206.1:0-7692 GCF_964249325.1 uncultured Mycobacterium sp.
GCGCTAACGTTGGCCGCGATGGCGAAAACCACTACCCGGCTCAGCAACGACGCGCTGGCGTTCCTCACCGAGCGCCATCTGGCGATGCTGACCACGCTGCGCGCCGACAATTCGCCGCACGTGGTAGCGGTGGGCTTCACCTTCGACCCCAAGACCCACATCGCCCGGGTCATCACCACCGGCGGTTCGCAGAAGGCGGTCAACGCCGAACGCGGCGGGGTCGCCGTGCTCAGCCAGGTCGACGGCGCCCGCTGGCTCTCACTCGAGGGGCGGGCCAGTGTGAACAGCGATATCGACGCGGTGCGTGACGCCGAGCTGCGCTATGCCCAGCGGTACCGCACGCCGCGGCCCAACCCGCGACGGGTGGTCATCGAGGTCCAGGTAGAGCGGGTGTTGGGGTCCGCCCACCTGCTGGAGCGGACCGAGGGCTGACACTCAGACAACCTCTTGCCGGTTGAAAAGTCGCTACGAGCTGGAATCGCTGAGCCAGACTAGGTCCATGACCGAACCTGCCGGGACGCGTGTCGCGGTATACCTCGACTTCGACAACATTGTGATGTCGCGTTATGACCAGGTTCACGGCCGCAACTCGTTCCAGCGGGATAAGGCGCGCGGATTCGACAAGGAGCCCGAACGGCTGGCGAAGGCGACCGTCGACGTCGGAGCCATCATCGATTTCGCCTCGTCGTTTGGAACTCTGGTGCTCACCAAGGCCTATGCCGACTGGTCAGCTGATGTCAACGCGAGCTATCGCGGCCAATTGGTCGGTCGCGCAGTCGATTTGGTGCAGCTGTTTCCAGCGGCGGCGTACGGCAAAAACTGTGCGGATATCCGGCTCGCGGTCGATGCGGTCGAAGACATGTTCCGGCTGCCCGACCTGACCCATGTCGTCATCGTGGCGGGCGACTCGGATTACATCGCGCTTGCCCAGCGCTGTAAGCGGCTCGGCCGCTATGTGGTCGGGATTGGGGTGGCTGGTTCGACCAGCCGGTCGCTCACCGCCGCTTGTGATGAGTTCCTGACCTACGACGCGTTGCCGGGCGTCCCCGTGCCCGAGCCGGCTGGGAGCGACAAGGCGGGCGCGACACCGACGCGACGTCCCCGTCGCACCAAAGCAACACAAGAGCCTGACGAAGAGCAGGCGCCGCCTGACCCGCAGGCCGCGGCTACGGGCTTACTGGCGCGGGCTCTGCGGATGGGTCACGAGAAGGACGACGCGGAGTGGTTGCACAATTCGGCGGTAAAGGCGCAGATGAAGCGGATGGATCCGTCGTTTAGTGAAAAGTCGCTGGGCTTCCGCTCGTTCAGCGACTTCCTGCGGTCGCGCAGCGAATTGGTGGAGCTCGACGAGAGCAGCACGACGCGCCTGGTTCGGCTGCGCGCCGATAGCTAACGATCGTCAGAGGGGCGTGGCGCCCGGCGCGCGGATCACTAGCGGCACGGCGGGGAAATAGCGCGCCATTTCCGGTCGTGACTTGGCCAGCGCGGCGGTGCCGTAGCCGCGGTGCCGGTAATCGGGATGGATCCAGATCCGGACGTGGACCTCGCCGCCGGCCAGCTCGCCGAAGACCATTCCGACCTTCTGCGTTCCGTCGACGGCGACGAACCAGGCGGCCTCTTCGGCGTCGATCCGTGCCAGTGCCGAGCGAATCTCGTCGTCGAGACCGCCGGCCGGTCCGCCGGATCCGTCGCCCGAGGCGCCTATGTTCGCGGTCCGAGCGGCGAAGATGTCGCGGTCTGACTCGCCGGCGAACGGCCGCAGCTCCAGGGTGTCGCCCGCGCTCGCCGGGCGCTCGTTGAGGGTGAAGCTCAGTTGGCTGTTGAGGTCGTCGAGCTCGGCCGCGATCTTGCGCCGTGCGTCCTTGGTGAGTTGGTCAAACGCCATCGACATCACCGCCTCGCCGCCGAGGCGGGAGGTGCCGAGCAAGGCGACGATCGCGTCGACCGCGGCGGGTCGGTCTGGAGCGTCCACGATCGCGTCCAACACCTCATGCCGCCGTTCGAGCGCCTTGATCAAGGCGTCGGTGATGTCACGGCGGGCGGCGGTGCGGTCTTGATCGATCATCGCATCAGCGTAGCCCCGCAGGCCGGTGCGCATCGGAGACGGCCAGTGTGATCTGGTGTCGTCCTTGCGGCACCTCCACGATGCGACCGGTCGGCTGACCGTCGAGCTGCACCGTCGCAGCCGCTGGGAGGGCGTCAAGCGTGATGTGGGTGCCGGTGTCGGTCGCGACCGCGAGCGTCGACGACGGCAACGACGCCAACCCGGCACGGGCCACGTCCACGGTGAGGCTCGCAACGCCGGTGAGACGCAGGGTCAGATACGGCAGCGGTGCCGCGGCCGGACCGGGCAGCCATTTGAGCTCCGAGAATAACCCCGGCGTGCGGTCGAACAGCGTGAACCCCCGGTGTCGCCGCGTGGTGTGAGTGGCGTCCGGGCGGGCGTAGGAGCGCGCGTCGACCTCGGCAATCGCCCCGCGCTTCGGGTCGGCCGCCAGCTTGGACAACCACCACACCTGGTGCGGACCGATACCGAGGTCGGCACTTACCAGCTGTGGATACCACGCGAAGGTGATGTGGCCCGGATCGGCTTGGCGTAGACCGGTGCCCATGTGGGCGACCGCGTCGTCGAACCTGTCCTGAAACACCCAGGCGATGTGGTCCTCAAACAGATAGTCGGTGAACCGGTACCGGTAGCCGAGCCGGTCGAATTCCAGCGCCTGCTCAGCAGCCGACGCGAACGGCACCAGTTCGTCGAACTGCCCGTGGGCAATGACGAACGGAAGCCAACGGGCATTGACCAGCAGCCGCCAGGTGTCGCCCTCCCGTGCGCAGTGCGAGTCCAGGTCCAAGTCTGCTGGAATGTCGATGTCGGGCAGCAGCCGAACGCCACATGTCGGTGGGCCGGCCAGCACGACCGCCTGCGCGAACACTTCCGGGTAGGCCAGCCCGAGCTTGTAGGTGCCGTAGCCGCCCATGGAATAGCCGGAAATCACAGTGCGATTGGGGTCGGTGCCGAGCTGTTCGGCTACCCGCGCCCACACTTCCCACACGTCAAGTTCGCCCTCGTCGAAGTACCAACACGACGGGCCGCGGGCCAGCGGCGTGACCACCACCGAGTCACGGGCGTCGCACACTTCGTGCAGCAGGCGCGGGTCGAGCGCGGCGAATTGGCTTTGCCCGAGTGAAAGCGAATGCAACAGCAGGGTCAGCGGCAGCTTGCTGCCGGGCGTGTAGGTCGCCGGCAGGCAGATCGAGCAGGGCTGTACCCGCCCGAGGAAAAGCGGCTTGGTGTTCAGAATGTCCAGGATGTCCTGGTCGGCGACGCCGCCTCGGCCCAGCTCGACCGAGGACACGTACCACCGGGTGGACGGGCCGGTGATGACCGGCTCTGGGGTTTCTGCGCGGCCCGCAAGCTGGTCCCATGCTACGGCCAGCGAGAATTGCGATACATCGCCCTCGGTCAGGGCGGCGGCTTGTGCCTTGTCCGACCAGAAGTTCAGGTGCGGCGGCTCCTGCTCGTTGGTGCGGAAGGTGACGTTGTAGACGTTGGGTTGGCTGTCCCGCGCGCCCTGCTCGCGGGTCACACCGGCGAAACCGTCGCCGGCCGGGTTGGCCAGGCCCGCCGCCAGCCGAACGGTCCAGATACCGGCGGGTTCCACCACCGAGCGCGGTATCCACGCTAGGAAGGAACGCGATTCCTTGTCGACGCTGTGCTCGACCGGCGTTGTCGCCTGGGTGGCGAGGTCGATCAGCCGCGCGCCGCTGCCGGAGACCAGCAGTGCCAAGTCGATGCCGGCGGAACGTATTCCGGCGCCGGCCGGCCACACCTCGGAAGCCGCGGCGCCGCGGTCGGTGTCGAAGGTGAACAGCGCGATCGGTACCGAGGGGTCCACCAGCGTGTTCCAGTCGATGCGCCACCAGGTGTCGGTGTCAGTCAGCCCGATCGCGACTCGGAAGATGTCAGCGCCGTTGTTGGCCGCGGGACCGTGCGGGTAGACGTAGGTGCCCCGCGGCGGCGCCTGGATCTTTAAATCGCCGATCGGAAGGCCGGTGGCGCCGTGGTCGTCATACAGAAAATCCGTCCAAAACAGTGCACCACCGGCCATGCGGCCGGTGCCGCAGGTGCGGGGAAACTCTTCCCCGAACGGCCATCCGGCGGGCTTCGGCAGCGACGGCTCCGGCTGCAACGCCGCCGGCGGCACACCTTCGGGCATGCCGTCGACCATGAAGAGGTCACCGGGCGGCGCGGTGTGCACGACGGCCTCGGCGACACGGAGCGCGATACGGATCGGCAACAACGCGAGGTTCAGCAGCGACACAACGCCAAACTACGCGGGGCGACGAGCCGCTAGGCCGGAACCACGATCAGCTCGTGTGGCCGGTTGTTGACGGCCATCGCCCCATCCTCGGTGACGACGACGATATCTTCGATGCGCGCCCCCCAGCGGCCAGGGAAGTAGATGCCGGGCTCGACGGAAAACGCCATGCCAGCAGCTAGCGGCAACTGGTTGCCGGCGACGATGTAGGGCTCTTCGTGTACCGCCAAACCGATGCCGTGGCCGGTGCGGTGCACGAAATACTCGCTTAAGCCCGCTTCGGCGAGCACCTCGCGGGCGGCGGCGTCCACCTGCTCGGCGGTCACCCCCGGACGCACCGCCTCGACAGCGACGCGCTGAGCGCGCTCAAGCACCAAATAATGTTGTGCTACATCAGTTTTCGGCTCGCCGATGGTGTAGGTGCGTGTCGAGTCCGAGTGGTAGCCGGGCCCGCAGGCGCCGCCGATGTCGACGACGACGATGTCACCGGCCTGCAGTTCGCGATCCGAGCACTCGTGATGCGGGTCGGCGCTGTGCGGGCCAGACCCGACAATGACGAACGCCACTTGCGAATGGCCTTCGGCGACAATGGCTTCAGCGATGTCGGCGGCAACGTCGGCTTCTGTTCGCCCGGCGGTCAGAAACCCCGGCACGCGGGCATGCACCCGGTCGATGGCCGCCCCGGCCGTGCGCAGCATATCGATCTCGGCTGCATCCTTGAGCATCCGCAAGTCGCGCAGCACACCGGTCGCCAACATCGGGGTCACACCGAGGACGTCGGCGAGTGGCAACACGTGCAGCGCGGGCATGGACTCGGTGACCGCCACTTTGCCCCCGCCCAGCGCGTCGGCCACCAGCTGGTAAGGATTCTCGCCATCGACCCAGTCGTGCACCGGCAGGCCCAGTTCCGGCACGGCTGATTCCTTGAGCGAGGCCAGTTCCAGCCGCGGCACCACCACACAGGGATCACCGGAGACCGGCAGCACCAGCGCGGTGAGCCGCTCGAAAGTCTGTGCGCGCGAACCGATCAGATACTGCATGTCGTAGCCAGGGGTGATGACCAGCCCGGCCAATCCAGCCCTAGCTGCCGCAGCCATCGATGCGGAGAGCCGGCGGGCATAGATGTCGGCGTCGAATCGGCGCGAAACCATGAGCTCAGGCTAACGTGACCTGCATGCCCTCACCCCTGTTGCTGCTCGACGGCGCCAGCATGTGGTTTCGAGCCTTCTACGGGGTGCCGTCCTCGATCACGTCGCCCGACGGACGACCGGTGAACGCGGTGCGGGGCTTTCTGGACTCGATGGCCGTGGTCATCACCCAACAGCGGCCGGCAAGGCTGGTGGTGTGCCTGGATCTGGACTGGCGTCCGCAGTTTCGGGTTGAGCGCATCCCGTCGTACAAGGCGCACCGGGTCGAGCAAGTAGACCCGGAGGGCCAAGATGTCGAGGACGTGCCTGACGAACTGACCCCGCAAGTGGAGATGATCGAGGAGATTCTCGACGCGTTCGGCATCTGCACCGGCGGCGCAGCAGGGTTCGAAGCCGACGACGTGATCGGGACACTGGCCGCGCGGGAACGCCGCAACCCTGTCGTCGTGGTCAGCGGCGACCGCGACCTGCTGCAGGTGGTTGCCGACGATCCGGTGCAGGTCCGGGTGCTCTACCTGGCACGCGGGTTGACCAAGGCGACGCTGCTTGGGCCTCGTGAAGTGGCCGACCGCTACGGGCTGCCCGCCGATCGGGCCGGCGCCGCTTACGCCGAGCTGGCTCTGCTGCGCGGCGACCCGTCCGACGGGCTTCCCGGCGTGCCGGGCATCGGCGAGAAGACCGCCGCGACGTTGTTGGCTCAGCACGGCTCGCTGGCCGCGATCCTGGCCGCCGCTAAGGATCCGGAATCGTCTGTGCCCAAAGGTGTTCGGGCTAAGCTGCGCAAGGCCGCGGATTACATCGAGGCCGCCGGCCCGGTGGTGCGGGTGGCCACCGATGCGCCGGTCAAGTTGTCGACGCGGACCGATGCCCTGCCGCTGGCGGCCGCCCATCCCCGGCGCACCGCGGAACTGGCGACCCGGCTCGGGGTCGGGTCGCCAGTCGCCCGCCTGCAAAAGGCGTTGGACTCGCTGCCGTAAGGCGGCCGCGCGAGAAGACGCAGAATCGCCCTTTTCGTGCCCGAAGAGGGCGATTTTGCGTCTGTTCGCCTACTTCGGCCGGCCGACCTCGTAGGTGCCTTTGTTGTCCTGGAAGGTCACGGTCACCTGACGCTTGGTGCCGTCGATGCTGACGTCGCAGTCGAAGCTGGCACCCTTTTTGACGGTCGGGTTTTGGCCGTTGTTGCACTTGACGTCTTTGACGTTCTTGGCGCCGTAACCGTTGGTCTCGTCGCTGAGAATCTGCTGCACCCCGGCTTGCGCCTTGTTGATGTCCAGCTTGGTGGTGACGAAGAATCCGGGCGCCCAGAAGCCGAGCACCAGCACGACGGCGACCACGATCGCGGCGAATACGCCGATCACAGTGCCGATCACCGCAGTGGAGCGCTTGGGGCGCTGTTCCCCCGGAGGGCCATACTGGCCGGGAAATTGACCGTATTGGCCCGGATACTGACCCGGTTGACCGTACTGACCAGGTGGGCCGAACTGGCCCGGCGGCCCGTACTGCCCCGGCTGCTGCGGATATTGACCGGGCTGGCCGTATTGCTCCGGCTGGCCGTATTGCCCCGGCTGGCCGTATTGCCCCGGCTGCCCGTACTGGCCGGGCTGGCCGAACTGGGTCGGCTGGCCGTACTGGGTCGGCTGGCCGTACTGGGTCGGCTGGCCGTATTGCTCAGCCTGCGGATAGCCGGGCATGGTCTGCTGATATGGCGGGTAGACCTGGCCGGGCTGCTGCTGGTATTGCGGGTACTCCGAGGACGTGTACGCCGGCGGTTGCCAAGTCGACTGCTCCCCGGGCTGCTGCCACGGCGACGAGTCCTGAGCAGTCGGCTGGTCACCACCCGTGGATTGCTGGTTCTCCCCCTGGCCGGGCGGCTGCCACGGCTGGGTGGGGTCGGATCCCTGCGGTCCGCTCATCGTGTGTCGGGTCCTCTCAGTCCTGGTCCTGCTTCACCGGATGTAACCGTAGCTCGGCGTCAGCCTACCCCGCGTCAACTGCGACGACGCCGCGCCGGACGTCGTCGATCGCCCGCTGCGCGGTGGCCCGCAGCTCAGGTTCGCGGGCGGCCTTGCGCACCTGGTCCAGCAGGTCGAGCACCTGTCGGCACCACCGCACGAAATCCCCCGCCGACACCCCCGCGCCCGACTCGTCGGCGGCGAACAGCGCCGCCGTCAGATCCCCGGTGCTGGCCCAGCGGTAGATCGCGGTGACGAAGCCCTCGTCGGGTT
>NZ_CAXUCH010000207.1:0-7668 GCF_964249325.1 uncultured Mycobacterium sp.
GGGGATCTGGTGTATTGGCGTGCCGATGGGCAGCTGCGATACCTGGGCCGCGCCGATGAGCAGGTCAAGATCCGCGGGTATCGCATCGAGCTCGGTGAGATCCGGGCGGCGTTGGCCGGCTGCGATGGGGTGGAGCAGGCGGCGGTGATCGCCCGCGAGGACCGCCCGGGCGATAAGCGCCTGGTCGGCTATGTCACCGGCAGCGCCGACCCGGCGCGGATCCGCGCCAGGCTTGCCGAGCAGTTGCCGGCCTATATGGTGCCGGCCGCGGTGGTAGTGCTCGACGCGCTGCCGCTGACCCCCAACGGCAAACTCGACAAACGGGCCTTGCCGGCACCTGAATATCAGGAGGCCGATCACTATCGCGCCCCGGCCACTCCCACCGAGGAGATCCTGGCTGGTGTCTATGCCCAGGTGCTGGGCTTGGAGCGGGTCGGGGTCGACGACTCATTCTTTGATTTGGGTGGCGATTCGCTGTTGGCGATGCGGATGATCGCCGCGGTCAATACCGGTCTGGATGCCGGGCTGTCGGTGCGCGCTGTGTTTGAAGCGCCCACAGTGGCCCAGCTGGCACCCCGTCTGGGTGGGGAGGCCGGTCGGGTTGAGCCGTTGATGCCGGTGGAGCGGCCCGCGGTGGTTCCGCTGTCGTTTGCGCAGAACCGGTTGTGGTTCCTTGATCAGTTGCAGGGGCCCTCACCGATTTACAACATGGCGGTGGCGTTGCGGCTGGGCGGGCAGTTGGATGCTCAGGCGCTTCGCCAGGCGCTGGCCGATGTGGTGGGCCGCCACGAGAGCCTGCGCACGTTGTTCCCGGAGGTTGAAGGGGTACCGCGGCAGCTGGTAGTCCCTGTTGAGCGGGCCGACTTTGGTTGGGACGTCATCGATGCCAGCGGGTGGTCGGGAGCCCGGCTCGATGAGGCCATCGATGAGGTGACCCATCACGCATTCGACCTGGCGACCGAGATCCCGTTGCGGGCACGGCTTTTCCGGGTCGGTGACGCGGAGCATGTGCTGGTGGCGGTGGTGCACCATATCGCCGCCGATGGCTGGTCGGCCGGTCCGCTGGTGCGTGATCTGGGGGTGGCGTATGGCGCCCGGTGCGCGGGGCAGGCGCCGGGCTGGGCGCCGTTGGCGGTGCAGTATGTCGATTACACGCTGTGGCAGCGCGCGCAGTTCGGCGAGTTGGCCGATCCGCACAGCCGCATCGCCGCGCAGCTGGCCTATTGGGAGCGGGCGCTGGCGGGGATGCCCGAGCGGCTGGTGTTGCCCACCGATCGGCCCTATCCGCCGGTCGCTGATTACCGCGGCGCCCGGGTGGCGCTGCAGTGGCCGGCGGACTTGCAGCAGCAGATTGCCCGGGAGGCTCGTGAGCACAACGCCACCAGCTTCATGGTGGTGCAGGCCGCGCTGGCGGTGCTGTTGGCCAAGCTGGCCGCCAGCAGCGACGTAGCTGTGGGGTTCCCGATCGCCGGGCGCGGGGACCCGGCGCTGGATGAATTGGTGGGGTTTTTCGTCAACACCTTGGTGTTGCGGGTCGACGTTGCCGGTAATCCCACCGTGGATGAGCTGCTGGGACAGGTCCGGGCGCGGGCCCTGGCTGCTTTCGAGCATCAGGATGTGCCGTTTGAGGTGTTGGTGGAGCGACTCAACCCGACTCGATCGTTGACTCATCACCCGCTGGTGCAGGTGGTGGTGGCGTGGCAGAACTTCGCCCGGCAAGACAGCGATGCCGCGGAAATGAGGTTGGGGGATGTGCAGGTTACGCCGCTGGCAGTGGATACCCGTACTGCCCGCATGGATTTGACGTTTTTCCTGGCGGAGCGCTGGAGCGAGGACGATGAGCCGGCCGGCATTTGCGGGGAGGTGGAGTTTCGCACCGATGTGTTCGACGCGGCCAGCATCGAGGCGCTGATCGAGCGGTTGGAGCGGGTGGTGGCGGCGATCACCGCCGATCCGGCGCGGCGGTTGTCGTCGATCGATGTGCTCGATGGGGCTGAGCACGCGCGGCTGGATGCGTGGGGCAATCGGGCGGTATTGACCCAGCCGGCCACTACGCGGTCGGCGTCGATTCCGGTGTTGTTTGACGAGCAGGTGGCGCGCGCCCCCGAGACGGTGGCGGTCAGTTGCGGGGAGCGGTCATGGACTTATCGCGAGGTGGAGCAGGCGGCCAACCGGTGGGCGCATCTGCTGGCCGGCCACGGTGTAGGCCCTGGTGACTGCGTGGCGCTGCTGTTGGAGCGGTCGGTCGAGGCGGTTGTGGCGATGCTGGCGGTGTTGAAGACGGGGGCAGCATATGTCCCGATCGACCCGGCGGCGCCGGTGGCGCGGCTGGAGTTCATGGTCGCTGATGCCGAGCCGATGGCCGCGATCACCACCGCACAGCTGCGTCCGCGGCTGGGCCGGTGTGACCTGCTGGTACTCGATATTGACGACCCCGCGGTGGACAGCCAATCCAGCACCGCGCTGCCGGCGCCGGGTGCGGACGATATTGCTTACCTCATTTACACCTCCGGCACCACCGGGGTGCCCAAGGGGGTGGCCATACCCCACCGAAACCTGACCCGCCTGCTGGAGGCGCTGGATGCTGAGGTCGAGCGCGGGGGCGTGTGGACGCAGTGTCATTCGTTGGCGTTCGACTTTTCGGTGTGGGAGATCTTCGGTGCGCTGCTGAACGGTGGGCGGCTGGTGGTCGTGCCCGACGCGGTGGTGCGCTCCCCGGAGGAGCTGCACGCCGTGTTGGTCGCTGAGCAGGTCGGGGTGCTGAGCCAGACTCCGTCGGCGTTTTATGCGCTGGAAACCGCCGACACGCTATCACCCGAACTGCGAGATCAGCTCAAGCTGGAGACCGTGGTGTTCGGCGGGGAAGCGCTCGAACCGCAACGTCTTCGGACCTGGCTGCACAACCATCCGGGGTCACCGCGGCTGCTCAATATGTATGGCATCACCGAGACGACCGTGCACGCATCATTGCGGCAAATCGTCGACGCCGATGTGGACACCATGGCGAGCCCGATCGGGATGCCGCTGCCGCATCTCGCGTTTTTCGTGCTGGATGGGTGGTTGCGCTCGGTGCCGGCCGGTGTGGAGGGCGAGCTCTATGTGGCCGGTGCGGGGCTGGCGTATGGGTATATCGGCCGGGCCGGATTAACCGGGTCGCGGTTTGTAGCCTGCCCGTTCGGGGAGGCGGGGGCGCCGGGAATACGGATGTATCGCACCGGGGATTTGGTGCGCTGGCGCGATGACGGGCAGCTTGATTATGTGGGCCGCGCCGATGAGCAGGTCAAGATCCGCGGCTATCGCATCGAACTCGGCGAAGTGCAGGCCGCATTGGCCGCCCTGGATGGGGTTCAGCAGGCAGTCGTGATCGCCCGGGAGGACCAACCCGGCGATAGACGGCTGGTCGGATATGCGACTGGCAGCCCTGAGCCGACTGTGATTCGGGAGAAGCTAGCCGAGCGCTTGCCGGCCTACATGGTGCCGGCCGCGGTGGTAGTGCTCGACGCGCTGCCGCTAACGGTCAACGGCAAACTCGACACCCGCGCCCTGCCGGCCCCGGAATACCGCGACAACGATCAGTACCGGGCTCCGGCCACCACCGTCGAGGAGATTCTGGCCGGCATCTACGCACAGGTACTCGGTTTGGAGCGGGTGGGGGTCGACGAGTCGTTTTTCGAGCTGGGTGGAGACAGCATCCTGTCGATGCAGGTGGTGGCGCGGGCGCGCGCGGCGGGCCTGCTGTGTCGGCCACGCGACATCTTCGTCGAGCAGACGGTGGCCCGGCTAGCCCGGGTGGCCACGGTGGCCGCCGGGCAGACTGGCCCAGTCGATGACGGTGTTGGAGCGGTGGTTGCGACCCCGATCATGCGCTGGCTGCAAGGCCTGGATGGCCAGGTGGAGCAGTTCAACCAGACGATGCTGCTGCAGGCCCCGGCTGGGGTGAGCCAGGCTGACGTGGTGGTGCTGCTGCAGGCGGTGCTGGATCGGCATGCCATGCTGCGGGCCCGTGTCGATGACGACGCGGCGGGGGGCTGGCTGTTGACGGTGCCCGAGGCGGGCTCGGTGGACGCTAGCACCTGCCTGCAATCCGTGGACGTGCTCTCCGATGCGGCGCTGATACGAGCGCGCTCTCGGCTCAACCCACACGCTGGGGTGATGCTGCGCGCGTTGTGGGCTGGCTGCACGGGCCAGTTGGTGCTGATCGTTCACCATCTGGCTGTTGATGGGGTGTCGTGGCGGATCCTGGTTGAGGACCTCAACCTGGCCTGGGTCCAGCACCAGGCCGGGCAACCGATCGCCCTGCCGGCACCGGGCACGTCGTTTGCCCGGTGGGCGGCGCTGCTGGCCGAGCACGCCCACCATCCCGAGGTGATTGATCAGGCCGAGGCGTGGCGGCGGGTGGCGGCCACCCCGGCGGTGTTGCCGGCGGTACAGCCTCGGGTGGACACCTTTGCCACGGCCGGGCACCTGTCGGCGTCGCTGGATGCCGAGACCACTCGGATGCTGCTGGGTGAGGTGCCGGCGGCGTTCCACGCCGGTATTCACGACATTCTGCTGATCGCTTTCGGATTGGCGGTGGCGCAGTTTGTCGGCCAGCCCGGCGTGCCGATCGGCATCGACGTGGAGGGTCATGGGCGTCACGAGGAGCTGGGCGCCGAGGTGGATTTGTCGCGCACGGTGGGCTGGTTCACCACCAAATATCCGGTGGCGTTCACGGTCGACCCCCTGGATTGGGAGCACGTGCTGGCCGGCGCGGCCGGGCTGGGAGCGGTGATCAAGGACGCCAAGGAGCAGCTGCGCGCCCTGCCGCACCCGCTGAGCTATGGTGTGCTGCGCTATCTGAACCCCGAGGTGAACCTCGATGGTTCGGATCCGCCGATCGCGTTCAACTATTTCGGGAGGCTTGGCCCCGCGGCCGAGTTGTCTGGTGATTTGTGGCGGCTCTCCTCTGAGGGCTTGTCGCTGACCGGTGCGACGGCGGCGGTGCCGATGGCATTGGGGCACACCGTGGAGCTCAACGCCGCCACCGTCGACACTGGCACCGGCCTGCAGCTGCACGCCACCTGGACCTGGGCCCAATCAGCGCTGGATCGCGCGCAGGTCAGCCGGTTGGGCCGGTTGTGGTTTGAAGCATTGGCCGGTATCTGCGCGCATGTGCAAGCTGGTGGCGGCGGGTTGAGCCCGTCGGATGTCGCGCCGGCCCGGCTGAGCCAGCAGCAGCTCGACGAGCTCTACCAGCAATACAACATTGCTGACGTGTTGCCGTTGACCCCACTGCAGCAGGGGTTGCTATTTCATGCCAGCACCGCCCAGGGCAGCGATGTGTATGCGGTGCAGGTGGACATCACCGTCACCGGTGCACTCGACCAACATCGGCTGCGCGAAGCGGTGCGCGCGGTAATCACCCGGCACCCCAACCTAGTAGCCCGTTTCTGCGATCAGTTCGACGAGCCGGTGCAGGTCATCCCCGCTGATCCCGTGTTGCCCTGGCGTTACGTCGAACTGGACGGCGACGTAGATGTCGATGTCGAGGAACAGGTCGCGGGGGTTCGCGCCGCCGAACGTGATGCGGTTTGCGATTTGGCGCATCAGCCGGCGTTTCGGGCGGTGTTGATCCGCACCGGAGCAGACCGGCATCGGCTGGTACTGACCAATCACCACATCGTTCTCGATGGTTGGTCGATACCTATCCTGCTGCGCGAGATAATCGCTGGGTACTACGGGCAACGGCTGCCCGCTCCTGCGCCCTATCGCAGCTTTATCACCTGGTTGACTGGCCGGGATCGCGCTGCGGCCCAAGCAGCGTGGCGCGAGGTGTTCGCGGGCTTTGACACTCCCACCCTGGTGGGTCCGCCGGGCCGGTTAGGGCTTGGGCCACGACGGGTGGAATCGCACCGGGTGCCGGAGGAAACCACACGGGCGCTTAGCGAACTGGCCCGCACATCTCACACCACAGTCAACATCGTGCTGCAGGCCGCCTGGGCGCAGCTATTGATGTGGCTGACCGGCCAGCATGATGTCGCCTTCGGCACCGCGGTCTCGGGTAGGCCGACCGAGGTTACCGGGGCGGAGTCGATGGTGGGCCTCTTCATCAACACCGTGCCGGTGCGGGCGCGCATCAGCCCGACGACCACCATCGCTGACCTCCTCGAGCAGCTCCAAAGCACTCACAACCACACACTTGAGCACCAGCACCTGGCGCTTCCCGAGATCCACCGCGCCACCGGTCATGACCAATTGTTCGACGCCTTCTTTGTCTACGAAAACTATCCGGTCGACACCGCCGCGTTGTTGGGCAACCACGAGTTGGCTATCACCGAGATCACTATCCGCGAATCCACCCACTACCCGCTTTCGGTGATGGCCCAGCCGGGCCGGGAACTCGGTCTTCGTGTCGAATACGACACCGATGTCTTTGACGCGGCCAGCATCGAAAGGATGATCAAGCGCTTCAAACGAGTGTTGGCGGCGATGACCGCTGATTTGGGGCAGCCGTCGTGACCGCGGATTTGACGCGGCGGTTGTTGTCGATCGATTTGCTCGATGATGATGAGCACGCCGATCTCGATGGGTGGGGTAATCGGGCGGTGTTGACGGCGCCGGCGCGGGTGGGGGCGTCGATTCCGGTGTTGTTTGCTGCGCAGGTGGGGCGTAGCCCGGAGGCGGTGGCGCTGAGTTGCCGGGGCCGGTCAATGACGTACCGCGAGCTGGATGAGGCGGCTAATCGGTTGGCTCATCTGCTGGTCGGCCAGGGGGTGGGCCCGGGTGAGCGGGTGGCGTTGTTGTTGTCGCGGTCGGCTGAGGCGATTGTGGCGATTTTGGCGGTGCTCAAGAGTGGGGCGGCCTATGTGCCGATCGACCCGGCGTTGCCGGCGGCGCGGATGGAGTTCATGCTCGACGATGCGGCGCCGGTGGCCGCGATCACCACGGCGGATCTGCGGGCGCGGCTAGACGGCCGCGACGTGGTGGTGGTCGATGTCGAGGATGCCCGCATCCAGGGCTGTCCGGTCACGGGGTTGCCGGCGCCGGCGGCAGATGATCTTGCGTACCTGATTTACACCTCGGGCACTACCGGGGTGCCTAAGGGGGTGGCCATCACTCACCGCAACGTCACCCAGCTGCTGGAGGCACTTGGTGCTGGGATGCAGGTGGCGGATCAGGTGTGGTCGCAGTGGCATTCGTTGGCCTTCGATGTCTCGGTGTGCGAGATGTGGGGTGCGCTGTTGTATGGCGGGCGGCTGGTGGTGGTGCCTGAGTCGGTGGCCCGCTCGCCGCAGGATTTTCACGCCTTGTTGGTCGGTGAACAGGTCAGCGTGTTAAGCCAGACCCCGTCGGCGTTTTATGCTTTGCAGACCGCCGATGCGCTGCGGCCTGAGCTAGGTGAGCGGCTCAAACTTCAGGCTGTGCTGTTCGCCGGGGAAGCGTTGGAGCCCCAGCGTTTGAGGACCTGGGTAGATCACCATCGCGGGTCGGCGCGGCTGCTCAATCTGTATGGCACCACCGAGACGACGGTGCATGCCTCGTTGCGGGAGATCATGGGCGACGATCTTGACAGCAGTGCCAGCCCCATTGGGGTGCCATTGGCGAGCCTGGCGTTTTTTGTGCTGGATGCGGGGTTGCGCCGGGTGTCGGCGGGTGTGGTGGGGGAGTTGTATGTGGCCGGTGCCGGGG
>NZ_CAXUCH010000208.1:0-4512 GCF_964249325.1 uncultured Mycobacterium sp.
TCAGTAATCGGCCGGCGCTGTCGGTGACGATCAGCGCGCCTGCAGATCCAGTGATAGTGATGACGCCACGATGGTGCAACCGGTGATGATACGGGCATAACACAGCACCAAGTTGGCCAACTCCGTGGGGCCGCCGTCTTCCCAGTGCCGGATGTGATGGGCATGCAGACCACGGGTGGCACCACAGCCAGGAACCACGCACATGCGGTCGCGATACTCCAGCGCGCGGCGAAGCCGCCGGTTGATCAGGCGGGCCGCCCGGCCAGCACCAATGATTTCGCCGTGCCGCTCGAACCAGACTTCACACGTGGCATCACACGTCAGGTATCGGCGTTCGGCGTCGGACAGCAGCGGACCCAGATGCAGCCCGGCAGCGCGCTGCTCAACGTCGAGGTGCACCACCACGGTGGTGTGTTGCCCGTGTGGCCGCCGTGCCGCCTCGGCGTCCCATCCCACCTCGACCAAGCGCATAAACGCCTCGGCGGTGCCAGGAAATGGGCGCCGCTGATCAGAAGCGCCCCCGCCATCGCCGTGATCGTGCTTGTACTCGGCGATCAGCGCATCACGATGCGACGCCAACGCGGCGTCGAACTTGGCGGCGTCATGGCGGGGAAGTGTGATCCGATAGCAGCTGCCCTGCTCGTTGGTGGTCGTGGTGATCGAGCGCTCGGGCTCGGGCCGAGGTTCGGGTTCGGGTCGCGGTTCCAGCGTGACCGCGGTGCGCAGCTGAGTGACCGTGGCGCAGGCCGCCAGCTGCGCGTAGTGCGCATCGGATCCCGCCCCGGCCCGCGCCGCGATCACCCCGACCTGATCGGCCGACAACCGGCCCTCTCGCATGCCTTGCGCGCAGCGTGGGAACTCCTCCAGCCGGCGGGCGATGGTGGCGATCGTGTGGGCGTGTCCCGGCGAGCAGCCGGTCTTCCAGGCCACCAACGCCGGCACCGACCGCGCGCCGGTGGCACCCCACAATTCGTCGCGATCGATCTCGGCCACGATCTCCACGATGCGCCCATCAATCGCGTTGCGCTGACCGCTCAACTCCGCCAACTCCTCAAACAGCCCCTCAAGACGCTCGCTAGGACTCACCACCACGGCACCAGCGGATGCGGTCGAAAACATGACCACATCATCGCAACCACCAGCGACAAAACCGGGCCGCCCGATCCCGGCTCCGGAACACAACCGGTCAACCCGCAGCAACAACCGCGAATCCGCGTTCGTGACCAAGTCAGGGGAGACAGGACAACCGGGTACGAGCTGCTAGCGACACCAGCTAGGTAACGGCCGGCGGAACCATCGGGGTTAGTAATACCACGGTCCGTGATTTCGGTATTGACTAGCGATCCGCAGCTTCTCTGGATAGTGCGGGTGGAAGACGACAAGGTCAGTTTCTTTCGTGGCTGGTGGCCCATCATCGGTCTCCAAGAGCAAGTACTTTCGCTCACCGATCGCATACTGCGGCGGCAACCAGTCACGCAAGACATCATCCCAGCGTGACTCGACGCGATGCCCTGTCCTTTGGGTACCGCCCGGCTGACGCGCCATCTCTTGGTCGCGCTTGTACGATTCCACGATCGATCTGTTCACGTCTGCCAGCCACTTGTGATGTCGTGGATCATTCATCGAGCCTAGACTGCTGTGGCGCAGATGCGGGTGTGACGTAACTACGAGTCCAGCCGCGAAACCACCTCGGACACAACGGAATCGACAGGAACCGCCTGTTGGTCACCGGTCGCCAAGTCTTTTACCGCGACCGTGCCGGCATCGAGATCGCGGTCGCCGACGACCAGGGCGATGCGAGCACCGGAGCGGTCGGCGGCGCGCATCGCGCCTTTGAGACCGCGATCGCCGTAGGCAAGGTCGACGCGCAACCCCCGGGCCCGCAACTGGCCGGCCAAAACCGCCAACTGCAGCTTGGCCTGATCGCTCAACGGCACGCCGAACACGTCGCATCGCCTGCTCTCCCCCACCGTCCTGCCCTCGGCTTGCAAGGCGAGCATCGTGCGATCTACTCCCAGGCCGAATCCAATGCCGGACAGGTCGGCTCCGCCGAGCTGGCGCATCAGCCCGTCGTAGCGCCCGCCGCCGCCGATGCCCGACTGCGCGCCCAGCCCGTCATGCACGAACTCGAATGCGGTCTTGGTGTAGTAGTCCAACCCGCGCACCATGCGCGGGTTGATGGCATACGGCACACCGAGTGCATCCAGGTGAGCCAGCACGGTGTCGAAGTGCTGTTTGGCGACATCGGAGAGGTGGTCGAGCATTACCGGCGCGTCTGCCGTCATCGCCTTGACCTCCGGGCGCTTGTCATCGAGCACCCGCATCGGGTTGATCTCTGCGCGCCTGCGGGTTTCTTCGTCCAGGTTTAGCTGGAAAAGGAAGTCCTGCAACAACTCCCGGTACTGAGGGCGGCAGGTCTCGTCGCCCAGCGAGGTGATTTCCAGCCGGAAGTCCTGCAGGCCCAGCGAACGAAACCCGGCGTCGGCGACCGCGATCACCTCGGCGTCCAGCGCGGGATCGTCGACGCCGATCGCCTCCAGGCCGACCTGCTGCAGCTGACGGTAACGGCCGGCCTGGGGGCGTTCGTAGCGGAAAAACGGGCCCGAATAGCACAGCTTCACCGGCAGCGCCCCGCGGTCCAGGCCGTGCTCGATCACCGCGCGCACCACGCCGGCGGTGCCCTCGGGGCGCAGCGTCACCGACCGGCCGCCGCGGTCGTCGAATGTGTACATCTCCTTGGACACCACGTCGGTGGACTCGCCGACCCCGCGGGCGAACAGCGCGGTGTCTTCGAAGATCGGCAGCTCGATATCGCTGTAGCCGGCGCGGCGTGCGGCGTCAAGCAGGCCGACGCGGACGGCGACGAATCGCGCGGATTGCGGTGGAACGTAATCCGGTACGCCCTTGGGCGCCGAGAACTGGCTCACGGGCTGAGACCTTCGAGGAACGGGTTGTACCGGCGTTCGGCGCCGATCGTGGTCTTGGGACCGTGCCCTGGTAGCACCACGGTGTTGTCGTCGAGCACCAGCAGTTTGTCGACGATCGAGCAGAGCAGGTCGCGGCCGCTGCCACCGAACAGGTCGGTACGACCCACGGAGCGCTCGAACAGCGTGTCGCCGCTGAACACGACGTCGGATCCGTCGCCGCCGAGCCGGAAAACGACTGACCCGCGGGTGTGGCCGGGGGTGTGGTCGACGGTGACGGTGATGTCGGCCAGGTCGATCTTGTCGCCGTCGCGGTCGAGTTCGACGACCTGCTTGGGTTCGCGGAACATCGCGCGCAGCAGCAGCTGGCCCAGCCGCGGACCGAAGCCCTTGATCGGGTCGGTCAGCATGAACCGGTCTTCGGGGTGGATGTAGGCGGGGCAGCCGAAGGTATCGGAGACCTTCTGCGCCGACCAGATGTGGTCGATGTGGCCGTGGGTGAGCAGAACGGCCGCCGGGGTCAGCCGGTGCTCGTCGAGGATCCGCCGCAGCGGGGCAAAAGCACGCTGGCCGGGGTCGACGATGATGGCGTCCGCCCCGAGGTGCGGCGCCACCACGTAGCAGTTGCACTGCAGCAACCCAGCTGGGAATCCGGTGATCAGCACGGTCCCCAGTCTCCCATCCGCCGCCGCTCGCGGGTGGTGCGACCCGTGTTCAGGAGCGGCTGGCACACTCTGTCCAGACTCGAGAGAACAACGACGGAGGGGTAGCCGCGGTGCCGACCAATGAACAACGACGGGCGACAGCCAAGCGCAAACTCGAACGGCAGATGGAGCGTCGTGCCCAGCAAGCCCGCCGGCGCCGGACCATGATGATCGTCGGCAGTTCGGTCGCCGCGGTGGTTGTGGTCGCCGCGGTGGTGGCAACCCTGGTGCTCGCCAACCACGAGCACCACAACCGGACCGCGTCAGCCAGCAGCAGTACCTCTGCCACGACCACACCGGCCCAGCCCCCAGCACCCGGCGTGCCGCCGTTGCCGGCGTTCACACCGTCGGCGAACACCGGCGCCAATTGCCAGTACCCGCCGTCGCCGGACCCGGCGAGCAAGCCGGTAAACCCGCCCCGATCAGGCAAGGTGCCGACCGATCTGGCGCAGGTCAGCGTCAGCATGGTCACCGATCAGGGCAACATCGGCCTGCTACTGGACAACGCGAAGTCGCCGTGCACGGTCAACAGCTTCGTCAGCCTGGCCCAGCAGACGTTCTTCGACGACACCCAATGCCATCGGCTGTCCACCTCGCCGACGCTGAGCGTGCTGCAATGCGGCGACCCCAAGGGCGACGGCACCGGAGGACCTGGCTACCAATTCGCCAACGAATACCCCAGCGACCAGTACAAGCCCGAGGACCCTGCGCTGCACGAGCCGGTGGTGTACCCGCGTGGAACGCTCGCCATGGCCAACGCCGGACCGAACACCAACGGCAGCCAGTTCTTCATGGTGTACAAGGACTCACAGCTGCCGCCCGAATACCCCGTCTTCGGCACGATCCAGCAGGACGGCCTGGCCACCCTCGACAAGATCGCAAAG
>NZ_CAXUCH010000208.1:4522-7532 GCF_964249325.1 uncultured Mycobacterium sp.
GGCCAGGACGGCGCACCGGTCGCCAAGGTCACGATCAAGTCGGTGCGACTGGACTGAGCTTCGCTCGGGCGCTGGTAGCAGCGACCCAAACCGGGTACACCGATCGCGATGGTTGACCGGCGACGGGAGGCTGTGATGGCTGCCAGCAGCGTGGCGCAGATTCGGTTCGGTGCTCCGGAAAACGTCCTGGAAGTGCAAGTGGGCAATGTCGAGATCGACGTGCCCAGATCGGTCGGGTTTTTCGGTGGCCTGGCAGCCGCCGTCGGGCTGGGTTTCATCGAACCGCCACTGGCGGTGTTCATCGCTGCGGTGCCGTTATTCAAGGCGTTGACGAACACCGCCTTTCCCTGGTCGGTCCGCGTCGTCGGCGAGGTGCTCGAGGGTGCAGCCAAACCGGTGGGCAGTGACGCCGAAGGTGTGATCCAGCTGCGCGGCCAGCATGAGCCGGACACGAAAGTCGCAGACCTGGGCTCGAGGCGAGGCCCCGGTCGGCGCACAAAACGTTAGGCGGCCGGCCGCAGCGGCTAAGCGGCCAACGTCAAATCGGGGCTGACCCGTTGACCAGTTCGGAGCAATCCAGTGTGCGTTGGTGGCGGGATTTTCGACAAATACTCGCCCTACACGCATCCTCGACGCCGTAGCCGCACGCTCGACGTCTTTAGGCGGCCGATGTCACCCGGTAGACGTCGTAGACACCCTCGACGTTGCGGACGACGTCGAGCAGGTGCCCCAAGTGCTTGGGGTCGCCCATCTCAAACGTGAAGCGGCTGATGGCAACCCGGTCGTTCGATGTGGTCACCGACGCCGAGAGGATGTTCACCTTCTCGTCGGCCAGCGCGCGGGTCACGTCCGACAGCAGCCGGTGCCGGTCGAGCGCCTCGACCTGGATCGCCACCAAAAACACCGACGACGGCGACGGCGCCCAGTGCACGTCGATGATGCGCTCGGACTGCTGGCGCAGGGATGCGGCGTTAGTGCAGTCGATGCGGTGCACACTGACCCCGCCGCCGCGCGTGACGAAGCCCATGATCGCATCGCCGGGCACCGGAGTGCAGCACTTGGCCAGCTTGGTTAGCACGCCGGGCGCACCCGGCACCGCGACGCCGGTGTCGTCGGCGCGCTGTCGGCGCGGCATGGTCGCCGGCGTCGACCGCTCGGCAAGCTCCTCCTCGGCTTGCTCGATGCCGCCGAGTTCGGCCAGCAGCCGTTGCACGACGTGCTTGGCCGACACGTGTCCCTCACCGATGGCGGTGTAGAGCGCGGAGACGTCGGCGTAGTGCAGCTCATGGGCCACCGCCGCCATTGACCCGCCATTTACCAAGCGCTGCAACGGAAGTCCACCACGGCGGACCTCGCGAGCCATCGCTTCCTTGCCGGCCTCCAGCGCTTCTTCGCGGCGCTCCTTGGCGAACCACTGCCGGATCTTGGTCTTGGCGCGCGGCGACACCACAAACTGCTGCCAGTCGCGCGACGGGCCAGCGTTGGGCGCCTTGGAGGTGAAAATCTCGACAACTTCCCCGTTTTCCAGCTTGCGTTCCAGCGCCACCAGTCGGCCATTGACCCGGGCGCCGATGCAGCGGTGCCCGACTTCGGTGTGCACGGCGTAAGCGAAGTCCACCGGCGTCGACCCGGCCGGCAGCGTGATCACGTCACCCTTGGGCGTGAACACAAAAATCTGTTGTACGGCAAGGTCATAACGCAACGACTCGAGGAATTCGCCGGGGTCGGCGGCCTCACGTTGCCAGTCGAGCAGCTGGCGCATCCAGGCCATGTCGTCGATTTCGGCGGCGGCGTGCGGGTGCGGAATGCCGTTGCGGCCCTTGGCTTCTTTGTACCGCCAGTGCGCGGCGATGCCGTATTCGGCGGTGCGGTGCATGTCGCGGGTGCGGATCTGCACCTCCAGCGGCTTGCCTTCCGGCCCGACGACCGTGGTGTGCAGCGACTGGTACACCCCGTAACGCGGCTGGGCGATGTAGTCCTTGAACCGGCCCGCCATCGGCTGCCACAACGAATGCACCACGCCCACAGCGGCATAACAGTCACGGATCTCGTCGCACAGAATACGAATGCCGACCAGGTCGTGGATGTCGTCGAAGTCGCGGCCCTTGACGATCATCTTCTGGTAGATCGACCAGTAGTGTTTCGGACGGCCTTCCACTGTGGCGTTGATCTTCGACGCCTTGAGGGTGGCGACGATCTCGTCCCGCACCTTCGCCAGGTAGGTGTCGCGCGACGGCGCCCGGTCGGCCACCAGCCGCACGATCTCTTCGTACTTTTTGGGGTGCAGGATCGCGAATGCGAGGTCTTCCAGCTCCCACTTGACGGTGGCCATACCCAGCCGATGGGCCAGCGGCGCAATGACTTCCAGCGTCTCGCGGGCCTTGCGGGCCTGCTTCTCCGGCGGCAGGAAGCGCATGGTGCGCATGTTGTGCAGCCGGTCGGCCACCTTGATCACCAGCACCCGCGGGTCGCGGGCCATCGCGATGATCATCTTGCGGATCGTCTCGCCTTCGGCGGCGCTTCCCAATACGACCCGGTCCAGTTTGGTCACCCCGTCGACGAGGTTGCCGACCTCTTCACCGAAATCGGCGGACAGTTGCTCGAGCGTGTAGCCGGTGTCTTCGACGGTGTCATGCAGCAGCGCGGCCACCAGGGTGGTGGTGTCCATGCCCAGTTCGGCCAGGATGTTGGCGACGGCCAACGGATGAGTGATGTAGGGATCCCCGGAGTGCCGCAGCTGGCTGGCGTGCCGCTGCTCAGCGACCTCGTAGGCCCGCTGCAGCAGCGACAAGTCGGCCTTGGGATAGACCTGCCGGTGCACCGCCACCAGCGGCTCGAGCACCGGGTTGATGGCGCTGCGCTGCGCGGTCATCCGCCGCGCCAGCCGGGCCCGCACCCGCCGCGACGCGCTGCTGGACGTCTTGAGGCTCGCCGGCGACAGCTTCGCCGTCTCGGCTGAGCCGACCGCTTCGGCGTCCGGCGCAGCCTCGGCCGGCGCCGACTCCTCGGA
>NZ_CAXUCH010000209.1:0-7523 GCF_964249325.1 uncultured Mycobacterium sp.
TGTGGTCCTGCGAGATGGCCTGGGTGATCGCCGATGAGGTGGTGCAGATCCGGGGTGGTCGCGGCTATGAGACCGCGGAGTCGCTGGCCGCTCGCGGGGAACGCGCCGTAGCGGTGGAGCAGGCGGTGCGCGACCTGCGGATCAACCGCATCTTCGAGGGATCCAGCGAGATTATGCGGCTGCTCATCGCGCGGGAAGCGGTTGACGCTCACCTGACTGCCGCCGGAGATCTCGCCAACCCCAAAGCCGACCTGCAACAGAAAGCCAAGGCGGCAGCCGGCGCGAGTGGGTTCTACGCAAAGTGGTTGCCGCAACTGGTTTTCGGCGAAGGACAAGTGCCTACCAGCTATCGCGAGTTTGGCAGGCTGGCGACACATCTGCGCTATGTCGAGCGCTCTGCGCGCAAGCTGGCCCGCAACACCTTCTACGGCATGGCGCGCTGGCAAGCCGCTTTGGAGCAAAAGCAGGGCTTCCTCGGGCGCATCGTGGACATCGGCGCAGAGCTGTTCGCGATGTCGGCCGCATGCGTGAGGGCGGAGGCCGAGCGTGCCGCCGATTCGGCGCGCGGCGAACAGGCCTATGAACTGGCGGATGCGTTTTGCCAACAGGCCACGCTGCGGGCTGAGGCGCTGTTCGACGCGTTGTGGAGCAACACCGACAGCACCGACGCTGCGGTGTCGGATGCTGTGCTAGAAGGCCGCTACACCTGGCTGGAGGACGGCATACTCGACCAGTCAGAGGGCACTGGGCCGTGGATCGCTGCCTGGGAACCCGGTCCGTCCACCGAAGCCAATGTGGCTCGGCGGTTTCTGACGGTATCGGAATCCTGAGCGCCGACGGCACACTCAAAGGCATGAGTTCCTACGTCGCCGAAGCGGGCGAGTTCACCCGCGACACCAACTACATCGCCACGCGCATCACCGCTGACGGCCGCGACGGATATCCGGTCGAGCCCGGTCGGTATCGGCTGATCGTTGCCCGGGCCTGCCCATGGGCCAACCGCGCGATCATTGTGCGCAGACTTCTCGGGCTCGAACCTGTTCTCTCCATCGGGTTTTGCGGCCCCACCCATGACGAGCGCAGCTGGACTTTCGATCTCGACCCCGGCGGCGTCGACCCGGTGCTGAAAATCCCGCGGCTGCGGGATGCTTACCTCAAACGCTTTCCCGACTATTCGAAGGGCATCACCGTTCCGGCGATCGTCGATATCCCTACCGGCGCCGTCGTCACGAACGATTTCGCGCAAATCACGCTGGACTTCTCCACCGAGTGGACCGCGTATCACCGCGACGGGGCGCCACAGCTTTACCCCGAGCCGCTGCGGGCGGAGATCGATGAGGTGAACAAGCGGGTCTACACCGAAATCAACAACGGGGTGTACCGGTGCGGCTTCGCCGGGTCACAGCAGGTCTACGAGGCGGCCTACGACCGGTTGTTCGCCGCACTGGGTTGGGTCAGCGAGCGGCTGTCCTGCCAGCGGTATCTGGTGGGTGACACCATCACCGAAGCCGACGTGCGATTGTTCACTACGCTGGCCCGCTTCGACGCGGTCTATCACGGGCACTTCAAGTGCAATCGCCAGAAGCTTTCCGAGATGCCGGTGCTGTGGGCTTACGCGCGCGACCTATTCCAGACCCCGGGCTTCGGTGACACCGTCGACTTCGTCCAAATCAAACAGCACTACTACATCGTGCACAGCGACATCAACCCCACCCGTATCGTGCCTAAAGGGCCAGACCTGGCGAACTGGTTGACGCCGCATGGCCGGGAATGCTTGGGCGGCAAGCCATTTGGTGACGGCACTCCGCCCGGCCCGCCGCTCGATGCCGAGCGGGTGCCCGCCGGTCACGGCGCGTAGCTGAACCGCTAGCGCCACACCGTGCGCACCGACCATTCCGCATGCGGGACGTCCTGTAGTTCACCGGCGACGTCGCGCACCAACGTCAGCAGCTGCACGGCGATCCCGGTCAGCCGCCCGCGTTGGGCATCGACGGTCGGGATGGTGACCGCCAGCCGCGTCCCAGGACGAAAGTAGGTCGTGGCCGTGTTGACCGGATCCTCGTATACCTCAAGCAGCCGCCACGGCGCGCGCCCGATCGCGCTAGGAACCGACAGCTGCACCGGATCCCGCGCGGTGACCGGCAACTCGCCTTGCGCGTGCGGGGTCTGACAGTCGTTGAGGTTCAACACATTGCAATACACATACGGGCCGACCCGGGTCAGGTGCCCGTGTGTGTATGCGCTGATCTTCGGTTGCTGCGGGCCATGGCCGGGTACCAGCAGCCAGGTGCTGACCCCGGCGCCGAGGGCCAGCGCCACCGCAACCGCCAGCAGCGCAACGCGACGCGTCATTCCTGCCCGACCGCGGCAGCATCGGCCCCGCGGCGGCCACCTTCCTGCTCGACCATGACGGGCCGATTGCCCCCAAAGCCTGGGATTAACGAGTCGCCGCGGTAGCTGACCACAGTTTGCGCCAGACCCAGGATCAACACCGCGGTCACCGCGGTGAAACCGACCCACAGCTCGGTGTACAACATCACGCCCAGCGCACCGCCCAGCACCCAGGCCAGCTGTAGCGTCGACTCCGAGCGACCGAAAGCCGAGGCCCGCGACTCCTCGGGCAGATCGTCCTGCAGCGAGGCGTCCAGTGAGGCCTTTCCGATCGCACTGGCTCCCGAGGTGATCAAGGTGGCCACGGCGGCCACCACGAGGTTTCCGGCCACCGCCGCCGCCAGTGCCGCCGCCGTAACCGCCACGGTGCATCGCACGACGAGCACTGCGGGCCTGCCCAATTGCAGCCGCGCGCTGGTGAAGTTGCCGGCAAAGTTTCCGACCGCGGCCGCGGCGCCGATCAGGCCAAGCATGCCTAATTGCACCCACCCGCTGGCTTCATGTGATTTGGCGACGAACGCCGGATACAAAAACAGGAAGCCCACCATCACCTTGATCGTGCAGTTTCCCCACAATGCGGTAATGATGTTGCGGCCCAAAGGTTGTCGCAGCGCACCGCTGGCCCTTTTGACCTCCTCCGGCCAGCTTCGGCGCAGCCGGCCGGTGGGGACGCGATAGCTCAACGTGGCGGGAACCTCACCGGTGGTCACCTCGACCCAGCGCGGAATCCGCATCGACAACCAGGCGCCTGCCAGTGTGACAGCGACGATGACAAACAGCGCACCGGGCAACTGAAACAGGTGAGTCAACGCGAACTCGATGCCGCTTGCGATGCCGCCGCCAACGATCGTGCCACCGAGCAGCCCGAACACGGTCAACCGGGAATTGACCCGCACTAGGTCGATCGTCGGCGGCATGACCCGTGGCGTCACCGCGCTACGCAACACACTGAACGACTTGGACAGCACCATCATGGCTAGCGCCGAGGGATAAAGCACCCATGACGGGAAGCTGCCCGTAGCGCCGTCGTAGTTCATGATCAGCACCACCGCCAGCGCGGTACGCAACACGAACGACAACGCCAGCGCAATTCGCCGGCCATGCTGCAGTCGATCCAGCGCCGGACCGATCAGTGGTGCGACCACCGCGAACGGCGCGATGGTGATCAACAGATACAGCGCGACCCGAGACTTGCTCTCGCCCGTCGCCGCCGCAAAAAACAACGTGTTGGCAAGTGCGACGGCCATCGCGGAGTCGACCGCGAAGTTCGCCACCACCGGCCACGTCAGCGCCGTCAGCCCGGATTTGTCGGCGCCGTCGGCGGTGGCGGCGCGTTGCACCAGCCAGTACATCCGCGAACCCATTTCGCGGCTGCGCTGTGCTGCGGCGCGGGTGACAGTGATGCGTTCGCCGCTGGGCGTACCCCGCGGCGGGTGGCTGCGCCCGCGCTCTTCAGCCGGGTCGTGGTGCAGCGGTGGCAGGTAGCGGTTGGCGCTGGGCATCGGTGGCGGGCGGCGCAACCGCTGATCGCCGAGGTCGTCGGCGGGATAGTTGGCCATGCCGGGATGCTCGCCGACGCGTCCTGTCCGGGGCCGTTGCCCCGGCGCGCGACGAACGTCGGTGTGATCACGTCGCCATCCAGACACGAATCAATTCTTGCTCATGCCGACGGTGGGGACGCGCAGGCAATCGGTGTGGCTGGTCGCCCTCTTGCTGCGGCAGTATCGGAGACAATGGACAGCGTGATCGGAAGCACCGAAGAAGCCGCGCCCGCTGCTGGCGAGTGGCCGGAAGAGGTTGCCGCGCTTCTCACCGACGCCGTCGACCAGGCCCGCGCCGCGGTGGTGGAGTTCAGCGGCGCGGAAACGGTTGGCGAGTACCTCGGTGTCGCCTACGAAGATGCCAGCGCGGCCACACACCGATTCTTGGCGCGTCTCCCCGGCTATCAGGGATGGCAGTGGGCCGTTGTCGTCGCCGCATACCCGGGTGCCGATCACGCGACGATCAGTGAAGTGGTGCTGGTCCCCGGTCCGACTGCGCTGCTGGCTCCGGAATGGGTTCCGTGGAACCAGCGGATCAAACCGGGCGACTTGGGGCCTGGGGACCTGCTGGCCGCTTCGCCGGAAGACCCGCGGCTGGTGCCCGGTTACGCCGCCACCGGTGACCCGCAAGTCGATGAAGTCGCTGTCGAGATCGGGCTGGGACGACGGCGGGTGATGAGTGCCTGGGGACGCGCGCAAGCAGCGCAACGCTGGCACGACGGCGACTACGGTCCCGCCTCGCCGATGGCGCGCTCGACCAAACGGGTGTGCCGCGACTGCGGTTTCTATCTTCCGCTGGCGGGTTCACTCGGGCGGATGTTCGGCGTATGCGGCAACGAGATGTCCGCCGACGGGCATGTCGTGGACTCCGAGTACGGCTGCGGCGCGCACTCCGACACCCAAGCGCCCGCGGGCAGCGGTTCGCCGATGTACGACCCGTATGACGACGGGGTGCTCGACGTCAGCGACAAGCCCGCGGAGTCCACAAACTAGTCGCTTTCGGCTGCGGCCTTGATCTTGGCCAGCGAGGTATTCATGCCGTCGAGCAGTTCGCGCTCGAAACTGTCCACTCCACCGAACAACGCGTTCACCGTCATCGTCGAGATCGGCTTGACGCCGTTCTCGGCGTGCCGGCTCTCGATAACGCGGGTTCCCTGCTCGGTCGGCTGCAACTCGTAGCTCCAGATGCTGCCGTTGGCGTTGACCCGGAAAGCCAACTTCTTCTCGGGAATGACTTCGGTGACCGTACAGGTGGTAGGCCAGAACAGTTTGTTGCGACGGTTCAGGTTGACGGTGCGGGTTCCAGGACGCAGTGGACCGAGCGGCCGCATCCACCGACACTGTGGGCTCCACTGCGGCATCCGGCGAAAATCAGAGACCAGCTGCCACACCTTCGAGGGTGGTGCTTTGATGTCGACTTCGGCTTGCAACAGCGGCGCTGCCATTGGTCCTCCTCGGTGTGCTGATTCATCTGCGGTCCGTGTTGCGCTGGTGTGCCAGACCGGTCTGGGCGCCGCGTGTCCCTCGGCGGGCGGCGTCGCGTTGCCATAGGAAGATACCCGTGCCGAGCAGCCCGGTGGCCAGCCCCGCGACCGTCACCGGCCGCCACGTCTCAAGAGCCGGCACGATGAACGCCACGACGGTGGCGGCCAACCAGCCCAGCGCGCCCACGCCGATGACCGGCCATACCTCCAGCAGCCCAGCCGGAAGCGACGGTGGCTGGGGAGTCTGGCGAGGCTCGGCTGACATCGAGATGAAGATAACCCGGTGACGATGCGGGCCGCGGAGCGGCCGGGGGAGGATTCGGCGTAGACGATGCCAAGTGCCGATCACTGTCGTAACCTTCGCGCTGTGATGGACGGCGACACGCGGCTAGCCAGCGATTTGTCGTTGGCGGTGATGCGGCTGTCCCGCCAACTGCGGTTTCGGCGTCCGCAGTCGCCGGTGTCGCTGTCACAACTGTCGGCGCTGGCCACGTTGGACAAAGAAGGTGCGATGACACCCGGCGCGCTGGCCGAGCGGGAACGGGTCAGGCCGCCGTCGATGACCCGGGTGATCGCCTCGCTGGCCGAGCTGGGCTTGGTGGACCGCACCGCACATCCGGTCGACGGACGGCAAGTGCTGGTGTCGGTGTCGGAAGCCGGGGCGGACCTGCTGGAGTCCGAACGCCGGGCCAGTCGAGAGTGGCTGGCCCAGCGGCTCGCCGCGCTCGGCAGCGCTGAGCGCGACACGCTGCGCACCGCGGCTGACCTGATGTTGGCGCTGGTTGACGAAAGCCCTTGAGCGCCAGCTTGTTCGGGGGCATCGACGTCCGCGACGTCAGCGACCCCGACGACCCTCGCGTCGACGAGTTTCGAGATCTCAATAGTGTCGACCGTCGACCCGATCTGCCGACCGGCAAGGGATTGGTGATCGCCGAGGGAGTACTAGTGGTGCAGCGCATGCTGGCGTCCCGGTTCACTCCGCTGGCCCTGCTCGGCACCGACCGCCGGCTCGCCGAACTCAAAGCGAATCTGGTCGGCGTCGGTGCGCCCTACTACCGGGTGTCCGCCGACGTTATGGCGCAAGTGGTCGGCTTTCACCTCAACCGCGGGGTGCTGGCTGCGGCACGCCGGGTACCCGAGCCGAGCGTTGCCCAAGTCATTGACGGCGCCCGCACCGTCGTGGTGCTCGAAGGGGTCAACGACCACGAGAACCTCGGCTCGATTTTCCGCAACGCGGCCGGGCTCGGCGTCGATGCTGTGGTGTTCGGTAGCGGCTGCGCCGACCCGCTGTACCGTCGTGCGGTCCGGGTATCGATGGGTCATGCACTGCAGGTGCCGTATGCACACGCGACCGATTGGCCCGCCGAGCTAAAAGTCCTGCGAGACCACGACTTTCAGCTGCTCGCGATGACGCCGGACGAGCGGGCTCAGCCGTTGCCGGCGGCGATGGCCGCACTGCACGACCAGCGGGTCGCGGTGCTGGTGGGCGCCGAGGGTCCTGGTTTGAGCGAAAAAGCGATGCGCGGCTGCGACATACGCGTGCGTATTCCGATGTCGCGCGGCACTGACTCACTCAATGTCGCAACCGCAGCCGCCCTCGCCTTCTACGAACGGGCCACGCTGGGCAATTGAGCTAGGCTCACGCCGTGACCGACCAATCCACGCCGTGGGGCACGGGTTTGACGGTGGCCGGGTTTGTCGCTGCGGTGACCGGCGTCGCGGTCGTGGTGCTCACCCTCGGGCTGATCCGCGTCCATCCAGTATTGGCCGTCGGGCTCAACATTGTTGCCGCCGGCGGGCTGGCGCCGACGTTGTGGGGCTGGCGGCACACTCCGGTGCTGCGCTGGTTTGTGCTGGGCGCAGGTGTCGGGGTGTCGGGTGCCTGGCTGGCGCTGCTGACGCTGGCGGCATTGGGCCGCGCTTAGCGGTTTCCGCCCGAGCGCACGCCGAGTAACACGTCTTCCCATGCCGGAACCGGCGGTTTGCCGCGGCGGGCGCGCGCCGGCTGGCGCGGGCGTTCCGGGTGAGCGGTTGGCTCCTGCGGCGGTGGCGGGGCGGGCTCGTCGAAGTCGAGCTGGGCCACCGGTGCCCCCGACCGCAGCGGACG
>NZ_CAXUCH010000210.1:0-3848 GCF_964249325.1 uncultured Mycobacterium sp.
GCAACGAGCTGACCGCCCCTTTGGGGTCTGGCCCCAGCGCGCAGTTCACCGCGGCGCACTGGGCGGCGAATGCGTCCAGAGCCGCCTGCTGACCCTTCACCTGCTGCTCGGCGGCGGCTTCGGCGCTCACCCCCAATGCAACCGGGGAGTCGAGGACCAACCTGACGACCTTGTCTGAGTGCGATCCGGCGTAGGTCAGCGCCACCTGGGCGCCGTTGCCGATCCCGATCAAAGCCAGTGCGGGTACGTCCCAAATGCTGCGTAGCCGTTCGATATCGGTAGCTGCGTGCGCGTTGTCGTAGGACGAGTCGCCGGGCGCGATGGTGTCAGTGCAACTAGTGGTCGCCTTGTCGGAGATATCGCTGAGGTTGGCCACCGGGTCGTCGCCGGCCTCGAACTGCGCCTGATCGCGCATCTCCTGGCGGTCGTACTGATCACGGCAGTCCACCGCGCTCGACATCCCCATGCCGCGACGGTCGACGGCGACGATGGGGTGGCTGCGCAGGACGTCGGCGCCCGCGCGCGAGAGCCAGACCGGCAGCTGCACCGACGACGGCAGGTCGGATCCGGTGGTGAAGACCAGCGGGCCGGCATCCTGCGGGGTCTGCACCGAGCGGGCGCGCACCGCGCCGATGCTCAGCGTTCCGGCTGCTCCGTTGACGGGGTCAAGGTCGGCGTCATAGCTGGCGCAGTCCAGTTTGACGCCAGGTGCGGCGGGAACCGCGGCGTCGGCGAACACCCGCCCGGTGCAGTCGTGCCACGACAAGTCGTTCTTGGGCGCGGGTATCGGCGGCGGACCGCCCGGTCGCGCGGTGGTGGCGGCCGCGCCCTGCGGGCGGGCACCGGAATTGGTGGCGAAGCGCGGATTGGCGGCCACGCCCGGAACGCAGGCGGCCAGCAGCATGGTCATCGCGAACGTCACCGCGACCACGACCCTGGCGGGCGTGCCGTGCCGACTCATGCCGACCACAGTAGCCAGCCGCCACGCGTCAAGCTCGCACGTAGCGGGTGTAGAGGTAGCCCGAATCGTCGGCCAGCACATGCGCGCAGCGCATCCGGGTGAGCACCTGTCCCGGGCCGGACGTAATGCGGGGAGCCAAACCCCCGACCACGCAGGGCGCGATCGTCAGACACAGCTCGTCGAGCAGGTCACGCTCGACGAACGAGCTCAGCAGCGTCGGACCGCCCTCGGTCAATACCCGGTACAGGTCACGCTCCGCGAGCGTGGCGAGTACCGCGGCCTCGTCCACCCGGCCAGGGTCATCGCCCGAGCAATCGGTGACATCGGCTACCTCGGCAAGGCGCTGCCGCGTCTCGTCGACCGCCGAGGTGCAGGTCAGCACCAGCGGCGGCACCTCGGTGCGGGTGAACACCGGCATATCGCGGTCCAGGCGACCCGAGCGTGTGACGATCGCCAACTGCGGGACTTCGCTTTGCCCGCGGCCCTGGCGCTGCTGGCGCTGTGCCACGGTCAGCCGGGCGCCGCTGTAGCCCTCGACCCGCCCGGTTCCCGCACCCACCAGGATCACATCGGCGAGTGCGCGCAGCAGGTTGAACAGCGCCCGGTCGCCGGGTCCGCCCAGCCCGCCGGTGGTGCCCTCGAGCGTGGCGGCCCCGTCGATGCTCGCGATGAAATTCGCCCGCACCCAGATACCACGGTGTTCGGCGGGGTAGCCGTAGAACTCCGGCAGTTCCCCGTCCTCGACCGCGCGGACCGACCCCAACAGCGTCAGATGCGCGCCGGGGCCTTGGCCGGCTACCGGGTCGGACATGAGCTTGATTGCAGCACGTCGCTACAGTGCCTGCATGCACGGCCCCGTCGCAGGCCGGGTTAATCGTCTGGTGGATCGGAATCCGAGTGTCTGCCCGCGCCGGCTGATGCCCAGCTGAACCCCCGCCCACGTTCGCCGACGTGAGCTTCGGGTTCTTGACTGGAGGGCATATTCAGTCAGGAGATGCTGGCCGGTGGTTTTCGGAAGAAGTATTTGCGGGCCACGTCACGGCTGCTGGGGCTGAGTGCGGACGCCTACGTGGAAACTGGCGAACCATGACGTAGTCGTTCTCGTGTTGCGCACCTAACCGGAACGTCCTCGTCCCGACGACGTGAAAGCCATGCCTGCGGTAAAAACGTTGCGCGCGTAGGTTTTTCTGATTCACGCCCAGCCACATGCAGCCGGCGCCGGATTGCGCGGCACCGGTTAATGCGGCGTCCATCAACGCCGTGGACACGCCCATACCGTGATTGTCCGGCAGCACATACATCTTGGAGAGCTCAACCGCCGGGCGGATGCTCACAGCGCGCTGCACGTCGGCGTCGTCGCTGACGCCGCAAACCAGCATGGCGTAGCCCAGGATTCGATTGCCTTGCCTCGCAGTGAGGATCAATCGCTGCGGATCGGCGAGATACTCGGCGAAGCGCGCCACAGACAGGTGGGCGTCGACGAACGACGCGATGCTTTCGGCCGTCACCGACGGCGGGCAGGCCAGCGGAAAAGTGCGTGCGGCGAGCGCGGCCAGCTGGCCGATGTCGACCGAATCCGCGGCGGCGACGCGAACGTCTACAGGTTCCACTGCGCCAGGTGCGCACCCGTCTTGCGGTCCAGCAACACGACATTGGATACCGGATCGCGGTAGGCGTCCCAATACACGCCGCCGTGCACGGTGGCGCCCGGGGCAGCGTTCAACAGCGCGCTGTCCAGCGCGTCGGGAGCATAAGATGCCCGCGACGTGTAGGCGTCGGCGAACGGGGTGACTCCGTCGAAGGTGAAGTCGCTCGCCATTTGGAAAGGGGTGGGCGACTTGATGGTGTAGATGGTGACGTCAGCGCGATTGACCTGGCTGTTGGGAAAGCTCTTGATCGGAACGCCGCTGCGGGTATAACCGAAGCCCGGCGGTGGGTCGACCGGCTCGACGCGGCTGACGGTGATGTCGGCGACGATTTTGCCGGTGTCGACCCGCAAGGTGTCACCGAGTCGGCCGATGGGCGCGTCGCCGGCTGCGGCGCGAGGAGCGGCGATGACCGCCGCGGCGACGAAGGTAACCAAGACAAGCAGCCAGCGGCGCATTTTCCTCCTCAGCGACGTTGGAATGATCGCATACGGGCATCCCGCGTACGCGCGGGTTACGCCACATCGCCGTACGCTCAGCCGGCTTCCAGGCGCAGCAGTGCGGACTTGGCCTGTTCTCCGCCGGCGTACTGGCCGGTCGAGCCGTCGGATCGCAGGACGCGGTGGCATCCAATCACGATCGGCAGCGGATTGCGGGCACACGCGGTGCCCACGGCGCGGACGGCGCGGGGGCTCCCCACGGCGGCGGCCACGCTGGCGTAGCTTTCCCGTTGCCCGTAGTCGATGCGGCGTAGGTGTTCGATGACGGCGCGGCGGAAGCCGCTTGCCAGCCGCAGATCCAGCGGAAGCTCAAAGTGCTTGCGGCGCTTGGCGAAATAGTCGTCGATCTGGCGGGCGGCGGCGTCCAGCCGAGCCGGTACCCGCAGAATCCGCGGACTCACCGAGCGGGCCAGCGCGTCCAGCACCTGGGCATGGTCCTGCACGTCGTAGGCGACCCGTACCAAACCGCTATCGGTGGCCGCCAGCAGCAGCACGCCGACCGGCGTGTCGATAGTGCGGTAGGCCACGTCGAGCAGCCCCTGTTCATCGGCGCTGCGTTCGAGTCGGGTGTGCAGCCGGGCCAACGTGGCGGTCTCATCGGCGTCATGGCTGAAAACATTGGTGCTCATGCTGTTTCATCTTTCTGGTATGTCTTGCGAAGCGTTTTGATGCCGTCGGCGGCGGCGCGGCGGGCGGCGTCGGGGGAGTTTCCGCGCAGCTCGGCCATCTCCGCGAACCCCC
>NZ_CAXUCH010000210.1:3858-6406 GCF_964249325.1 uncultured Mycobacterium sp.
GGTCAGGATCCCCGACACGCTCGACAGAGCCATGCCGAGCAGCTCGGCGATCTCCGCGAACGCCAACCCGCCGATGTGGTGGTAGGCCACGGCCAGGCGTTGTTTGTCGGGAAGCCGCCCCAGTGCGGCCCACAGGCCCTGGTCGCGGCCGGCGGGATCACTGTGGACGGCGGGCCCGTCGGCGATGTTGTCCGTCGGGACGGGTCGCCGGGATCGGGCGCGGCCGGCGTCTACGGCGCGGCGGTGGGCGATCGTGACCAGCCACGCCTCCAGGTTGGTGCCAGGAGCTAGGCGCGGGTAGGCGCGCAACGCCGACAGAAACGTTTCCGACCAGGCATCTTCGGCGTCGTCGGGGCCGACCACGGCGCGGCATACCCGCAGCACGGTTGCCCCGTGTTGGGCCACCACATCTTCGAACGGTCTCATTGCTCCCACATTGTGTAGACGCCGCGGGCCGTCCGGATGTGAGATGCGTTCAGTCGTCGGCGTCGGCGCCTCTGCCGGCGACGATCGATTCCAGCACCGAAGTCAGATCAGCCTCGGCGCGTTCCTTGTCGACACCGGCCCGGTGCAGCGGCCCGTCACCGTCCAGTTCGAGCAGCGCGAGCAGGAGGTGTTCGGTGCCGATGTAGTTGTGCCCGAGCCGAAGGGCTTCGCGGAAGGTCAATTCGAGCGCCTTGCGGGCCGGACCGCTGAACGGGACCAGCTGCGGCGGCTCGTCGCAGGCTGGCGGCAGCGCCACCGCCGCGCGAACGGCGTCGGGGTCCACTTGTTGCTCCTTCAGTAACTTGGTCGCCAGCGCATCGGGATCGCTGAGCAGGCCGAGTACCAGGTGATCGGGGGTGATCTCACGGTTCCGCGCCTCGTGCGCGGCGTTTTGGGCGGCGACCACCGCGTTTCGCGCGCGCGGGGTGAACCGCCCGAAGCCCTGGTCGGGGTCGAGTGCGGCCATGTCGGCTCTGGGGACGAACCGCTTCTGCGCGGCCTGTTTGCTGACGCCCATGCTCTTGCCGATGTCGGTCCAGGAGGCGCCGGAGCGGCGCGCCTGGTCGACGAAGTGCCCGATCAGGTGGTCGGCGACCTGGCCGAGGTGCTCGGCCGCCAAGACAGCGTCGCTGAGCTGATCGAGCACGTCGGCACGGGCGTGTTTGATCGCACTGATCAGGTCGTCCAGGCGGACCGGATGGGTGATGGACGTCGGAATTGGCTCAGGCATGGCGTCAACTCTAGGTTGACGATCACCGCTTGTCAACCACCGGTTGACGCGCACGTTCATGGCTTCCATAACTGCACCGGGCCGATCGGGAACGGGTGTGTATACCGAGCCTGGCGTGTGAATGTCGCATGACGAAGGGGATGTTACCGAAACATTACCGAGGCCATACCGCGCGATTTCCCGGCGGTAAGCGAATCTCATTGCCACGTAAGCCGTTTGGGGATTTACACGTATTCGGTTGTGTCACATCGGTTAACTCCGTTGGTGTCCGTGTTCGCGTTCTCATCGGTGTTGAGCAACTACGTCTGCGCCGAGGCCAATTTGTTCTTCCTTGGCCTTAATGACGTGTGGTATGGACGTTAAGACGTCGGTGCTGTGGGGTGAGTGTCGAGTTCGCCAGTGGCACAAGCTTTTCCCGTATCGTGTTGCCGCCCCCGGTTTAGTTTTGGACGGCAAATCGGTTGCCGAGCGACAAGACCGCCGCTGTGGAAGAATGATCGGCCGATGAGACTTCTATTTGCGCTGACCAGTGCTGCGGTTGTGATCGGCTGGGCCGGTTTTGCACATGCCGACCCATCCGGCGACGACGCAGGCTTCCTGGACGGCCTCAATAAGGCAGGCATCACTTACCAAAACCGCGACAGCGCTATCGCGGCCGGCAAAGCGGTGTGCCAGATGCTCGATGACGGCAAGAACGGCATGGACATCGTCAAGCAGCTAAGGGACGCCAACCCGGGCTTCACGCCGCACGACGCGGCAAAGTTCACGATGCTGGCGGCCGCCGCGTACTGCCCCACACAGCTAGGCGGGGCCAGCGGCGGCGACAAGGGGTAACAGCGAGGTCTTCGAGCTTCGGCTAGCGATCACCCGAAGCTGCCAACAGCCACATCGGTCGGCGGTCTTCCAGCTCACAGCAATTGGGCGTGTTTGAAGTGTGCTGTTGCGGTGTACAGGTAGCTACCACTCCGATCAGGAAGGCCAACGATGAAGCGAACTGCACCCGCCACGATCGCGATCGCCATGTTGCTGTTCAGCGGATGCTCTGCCTCAGAGGTCATCAACACCGGTGGCGACACGAAATGCAAGGACTTCACGACGCAGGACGAGAAGAAGCAAAACGACGAGGTCAGCAAAATGCTCAAGGACCAGAGTGGCGCTGAACCAAACAATCTGCAGATTTCGGCAACCCGCATGTCGGCGATGACCTACTGCCAAACAATCGGCAAGCCCGACAGCAAGATCTCTGAGGCGCCACACGGCTGACCGAACAACACTATCCGCGGTGGTGGAGGTCAGCGGTGGTCCGGCGCCATGGTCCGGGCGGCCCATCCG
>NZ_CAXUCH010000210.1:6416-7488 GCF_964249325.1 uncultured Mycobacterium sp.
GAGGACGTGCCAGGCGCCGTGGTACTGCCAGAGGCTGTCCGGCCTGCACAGGGGTGACCCCGAGCGTCCGGCGGCGTAGGCGGCAATTCCCAGCGCGAAGACGCCGGCCGGTGCCGCCCAAGCCGACCACCGGTGCCGACGCCCGCTCCAGGCCAGGGCGGCGGCGTACACCGTTCCCGTCGCGACGATGGGCCAGTCATGGGCGGGCTTCGCCCATGACGGTTGCGGTCCGTGGAAAGCGAAGCTGCCGGCGCCGACCGCGGCGAGCGCAAGCCCTGCAGCCACGGCAAGCGGCGCCCTAACCCGCGCCGCCCAGGACAATACGGCCATCCCGGCGGCGATGTAGGCGAGGCTGGTGATCGCTAGGACCGGCTGCGCCAGCGCCGCACCTACGACGACGCGCTCGCAGTCCGAATGTCCGAACGTGGGAGCGGTCAAGAGCTGCATGGCGATCCACCGTAATACGCCCTTTTGAAATCCGTCTGCAGGCAGAACCATTCAGCTAGAGAAAAGCCTCGCCAATCGATTGACGTAGGTAGTGACCTCCGGAGTGAAGTATTTGTACGTGTGAATGCCGCATGGTTTTGGGTCGTAGGTGTGCTGTATACCAGCGAATCTCAGCGCGACATGCAGACCGAGGGTCGTTTGGCCGGTGCCTGCTTCGAGGGCGCCTGCGGCAGGGTTTGTGACGAGCGTTTCGGCGTCGGCGGCGTCACAGGGCGAGCCGTCTGCCGCGGTGAGATAGATGTCCATGCCCCGCAGTTGGGATGCATTGGCAACCGGGTTGGCTGCGCGCCATCGACCGGCGTCCAGTGCGGGGTCGCCAAACATTCCGAATGGGTCGTACTGGCCAGCTGCTAGACCGTCGGCGCACTTGCGCTGTTCCACGGTCGCTCCGATGATGACGGCCGTCTCGTCAGGAGCTTGGTTGTTATCGCCG
Source organism: uncultured Mycobacterium sp. (assembly GCF_964249325.1). Classification (NCBI taxonomy): domain Bacteria; kingdom Bacillati; phylum Actinomycetota; class Actinomycetes; order Mycobacteriales; family Mycobacteriaceae; genus Mycobacterium; species uncultured Mycobacterium sp. The sequence goes on from NZ_CAXUCH010000210.1 coordinate 7,357, forward strand.
CCTGACAATGTTCCGACGGCACGGAACAGTTCCGGATGCTTCACGCCATAATGTGCGGCGCCAAAGCCGCCCATCGATGTTCGGAGGCATTCAGGGTGACCACGTGGGGGTAGTTGCCCGGCGCTGAGGGTG
>NZ_CAXUCH010000211.1:0-7486 GCF_964249325.1 uncultured Mycobacterium sp.
CCTGCGAAAGCGTGAAGGCTAAAAAGGCGCCAATCGCGAACAACGGGATCAGCCCGTGCACCGAGCCACCTGTTATCAGCAGCAGTGCCACCGCTAGCGTCGTCAACAGCATGATGCCGTTGGAGAACACCAGTCGATGACCGCGCTTCGTCAACGGTCGCGGCAGGAAACGGTCCTGGGCAACGAAACTGGACAGCGCGGGAAAACCGTTGAAACTGGTATTGCAACCGGTGAACAGGATAGCGGCGGTCGACGCCTGCACGAGGAAGTACAGAACGTCCCCGATCAGTCCGTGACCGAAAACCGCGCGGGCAATCTCGGAAAGCATCGAAGGATATTCGTCCACATACGGAGTGGCGTGGGTGACATATGCAAGCCAGCCAACACCAATCAACAGGAATCCGAGTATGCCGGCCATTGCGGTGAGAACCCGACGGGCGTTGAGGCTTTGCGGCGCTCGAAAGACGTCGATTGTGTTGGAAATGGCCTCAACTCCGGTCAGCGACGAGCCACCGTTGGCGAAAGCGCGCAGCACGACGAAAATCGTCGCACCCATCACCAGGCCGTTGCCCTGGTGGACCGGCACCGCTCCAGCAATGTGCTGCGGATCGTATTTCGGTAGACCCCCGAAGACTTCGCGAACGAGGCCGGTGATGATCGTCAGCATGATCATGACCACGAAGGAATACGTCGTGATCGCGAATACCCGGCCCGACTGCCGCAACCCCCGCAGATTCGCAAAGCAAATGAGGAGGACCGTCGCCACTGTGATTTCCAAGTGGTAGGGACGCAACGGGGGTATCGCCGACACCACCGCAACCGTTCCGGCGGCCGGCTGCACCGCGACGGTGACCACGTAGTCGATCAACAGCGCGGCGGCGGCGATCTGAGCCACGCGCGGCCCGAAGTTGTCGCGCGCGACCATGTAAGACCCGCCGGATCGGGCGTAGGCGGTGACGACACCGCGATACGACAGTGTCACCAATAAAAGAATCAACAAGATGACGCCGGTGATCGGAAGCAATAACGCAAATGCGGCCATCCCGGCATACGGCAATAGTTCGATCATGATCTGTTCGGGACCGTAGGCGGTTGAGGATATCGCATCCGGTGAAAGTGCGCCGAGAGCAACGGAATTGGACAGTCGCTGGGATTCGAGCTGCTCGCTGGTCAGCGGCTTACCAAGAAAGATCCGCTTACACAAGTCGGTAAAAGACAGCGGCAGATCCTGCCCGCTAGTCGATGTTGTCACTGCGCATCACTTCCTAGGTTCACTGGGCAACGTGGTGTGCGGGGTCGACCATCGACGTGGGCCCGTCGCCATTTGGGCTTGTCGTTTCGGCGGTCGCCAGCACTTCACCATGGTGGGCATCGTCACGTTGCCCTCGGGAGACCTGTGCTATCCGGGACTTGATGTCGTAGGGCAGGATTTGTGCGCTGGCACCGGGAACCCGGCTGATAACTTTGGCGATCTTGTCCGCGGTGCGGTCGTGCAGCAGTCGGCCCAGCAGGGGTGAATACGTTCGGCGCGGCAACAGTACGGTCACCTTCGAGCCTGGATAGTCGTGCAGCGTCTGCAGGACCAGCTTGTGCGCGGCCCGGCTAATGTGCCGATCCGGGCAGTCGAGCAGTTGCAGCCGGGTGTCGTGATCGAAGCGCTCCCAGCGTTGCTGCAGCCGCGCGGCGTGAGCCACGTCCAGCACGAAGTGCACCGCGACCAGCTCGTCAGCGTGCAGCCCCTTGCCGTAGCGCAGCGCCTCGACCTCGGCAAGGTCGACTGAATCGACGAGGACGAACACCCGATGGCGTCCGTGCTTGGCAAATTCGGGAGGCTCGGTGCGGGACATCCGCAGTGCGGAGGCTTCGGCGCGGTACTGCCGGTTGAGCCGCATCAAACCGAATACCAACACGGGGAACACCACGACGACTAGCCAGGCTCCCTCGGTGAACTTCGCGACCGCGAAGATCGCCACCACGATCGTGGACAATATCGCCGCGGACAAGTTTATCGCCAGCTTGTGTCGCCACCCCGGCCCCCGGTGCGTGAGATGGTGTTTGGTCATGCCGTAGCCGGCCATCGAGAATCCGGTGAACACGCCCATCGCAAAGAGCGGCACGATTGCGTCGACCGAGCCGCCGGTCACTACCAGCAATGTCAGCGCTAGCACAGTCAACGCGATGATGGCGTTGGAGAACACCAGACGATGTCCCCGTTTCATCATCGGCCTCGGCAAAAAGCTGTCCTCGGCAACGAAACTCGTCAGTGCGGGAAAGCCGTTGAAACTGGTGTTCGCGCCGAAGAACAAGATGGCCGCACTCGCCGTCTGTAAAAGGAGGTACAGAATGTGTCCGATCAATCCATTGCCGAAGACTGCGCGGGCAACCTCGGACAGCATCGACGGATATTCAGCGACATACGGGGTGGCGTGGGTGGCATAGACCAGGTAGATGACACCGACCAGCAGGAACCCCAGGATGCAGGCCATTGCGGTGAGTACTCGACGGGCGTTGGGGCCCTGCGGCTTACGAAAGACATTGACCGCGTCGGCGATCGCCTCGACACCGGTCAACGACGTGCCGCCGTTGGCGAATGCCCGCAGCAGCACGAGGATCGTCGCGCCCATCACCAGCCCGTTGCCCTGATGGACTGGCACCGCTCCTACGATGTGCTGTGGATCGTATTGCGGTAACCCCCAGAAAATTTCACGAGTCACACCGGTGACGATCATCACCGTGACCATGACGACGAAAGAGTAGACCGGCACGGCGAATATGCGGCCCGACTCCCGCAATCCGCGCAAGTTGGCATAAGAAATCAGCAGCAATGCAGCCACCGTGATTTCCAAGTGGTAAGGGCCGAGTATAGGTATCGCCGATACCACGGCGAAGGTGCCGGACGCGCATTGCACCGCCACGGTGACCACATAGTCGATCAACAGGGCTGCCGCCGAGATCTGCGCCACCCGGGGACCGAAATTGCTGCGCGCCACGACGTAAGAGCCGCCCCGTTGCGTATAGGTCATGACCACTTGGCGATACGACCCCGTCACCAGCACAAGAATCAACAGGATAACGGCGGCGATAGGAAGCACCAGTAGGAATGCGGCCATCCCCGCAGCCGGCAGCAGTTCGACCATGATCTGTTCGGGGCCGTAGACTGTTGAAGAGATTGCGTCGGGTGAAAGTGCACCGAGCGCAACGGGATTGGACAGGGTCTCCGATTCCAGGTGATCGTTGATCAGTGGCTTGCCCAGAAAGACGCGCTTCCCAACGTCGCTGAACGACAGCGGGATGCCTCGTCGGCCAACCGATGATGTCATACCCACGTTCCTTATCCGATTGGTGCGATTACGCAGACAGTCTGAGGCATTGCAGGTTGCGCCGTCGGCCGGGGGCGGCGGCAGCCGCCTTTATGGCGGCGTGCGCGACGTCGGTGCGCCCAGCAGGGTGAGCAGGGCACGACCCGCAGATGGGTGAGTCACGTGGGAACTTCCGGCAAAGAAAAGGGCCGCCGCGAAGCAAGCCACCGAGGGGGCGGCGACCGCCAGGCCGAGCGCATCGCGAACCGCTGCCACTGTGCAGTCAGCGCTACTCATAATCGACCAGCCTGTGGCGCAGACCGACATGAAGACCGCCACGGTGAGGGCGACGTCGGAAACTACCGATATGGCTTCTCCCTTCGCGCCCTTCTGCGACTACCCGATCAGATCGATCGCCGGCCATAGGCAGACTGCAACCTTGGCCCTCGGCGGTGAGGAGCCCCGACGGTGACGATCCCAGAATGAAGTTAGGCGCGGTTGACTGGCGCCGCCCTATAGTTAACGGGATGTTAACGGTTTACCAGCCATCTTTACGCGCGCTTCAACCTGCCTTTACGCACGGTCGACGACCTGGCTAATCGGTCGACCGCTCGGTCATCGGAAACCGCACCCGAAACACGGTTTGCCCGTGCTCGGATTCGGCGGTGACCGAGCCGTGATGGGCCTTGGCAATCGACGCGACGATGGGCAGCCCCAATCCATTGCCCGACCCGTCGGATCGGGATTTGTCCCCGCGCACGAACCGCTCGAACAGGTGTGGCATGAGACCAGGGTCGATGTCGGGTCCGTCGTCGGTCACCGTCAATTCCGCGTAGGGCCCGTCGCCGTCAGACTCGTGGCGTACAACCGCAGTCGTCACGGTGACTCCGGTAGGTGTATGCACGTGTGCATTGCTCAGCAGGTTGCTGACCAGCTGGTGCAGGCGGTCACGATCGCCGCGCACCCAGACCGGCTCCTCCGGCAGCGCTTTGACCCAGTTGTGTGTCGGTGCCGCCACTGCCGCGTCGTTGACCGCGTTGATGACGACGTCGCCCAAGTCGACGTCCTCGTTGCGCAGATCCTGGCCCTCACCCAGTCGGGACAACAACAGCAACTCGTCGACGAGCAAGGTCATCCGCTGTGCCTCGGACTCGATTCGGGCCAGCGCATACTCGGTGGTCGGCGGCAGTGCGGAGCTGTCTTGGCGGGTGAGTTCGGCGTAGCCCTGAATCGCCGCCAGTGGGGTGCGGAGTTCGTGGCTGGCGTCGGTGATGAATTGCCGCGTCCTGCGGTCGGATTCGGCGCGGTGCGCTAGCGCACTGTCGACATTGTCCAGCAAACGATTCAACGTATTGCCGACGATCCCGACCTCGTTATCGGGGTCCGTGTCGGCGGGGCGCACTCGAGTAGTGATCCGATGCTCGTCGCCGATGAGCGGCATGCCGGCCACCTCGGCCGCGGTTGCGGCTAGCCTGCGTAGCGGCTGCAGCGCGTAGCCAACGATCGACACTGTGAGCGCTGCTGTGATCAGCAGTGCAGCTCCGGAAAGCACTGTGGCAGTGATGGTTCGATGGGCGATCATCCGGTTGGCGAGATTCATCGACACGCCGACTACCAGACGGTCCGGGCCAACCGCGCGGCTGTCTACCCGGTAAGAACCCAAGCTGCCCAACTGCGCTGTGCGGGGCGGGCCGTCGGTCCACTTCTGCACCTCGATGGCGTGGACCACGTCGGCGGGAGCGGGCCGCGACTCGTCCTCGGAGAAGACCGCCGAGCCGATCACCACACCGTCATGAAGAACGGCGATGAGGTTCCCGGGTGTTTGGCCGGTGAACCCCAACATCGCCTGCTCGACGGGCGAACCCGCATGTGGCCCTTCATCATTGCGGTACTTCGTGTAGGAATGGGTCAACGCGTCCAGCGACTCGGCCACCTCGGCGTCGTTCATCGTGGTGACATATTCACGCAGGCTGACCACCGACACGACACCGACCGTCGTCAGCACCACGCAGACGACGGCGCACACACCCAGGACCAACTTCTGCCGCAGCGATCGCGGCCGCCACCATGGCGCAGGCCCGACGCGACTCATTCCGGCGGTCGCAGCATGTACCCGATGCCACGCACCGTGTGGATCATCGGGTCTTTGCCGGCGTCGATCTTCTTGCGTAGGTAGGAGATATAGAGGTCGACGATGCTGGTACGTCCCGCGAAGTCGTAGTTCCAGACTCGGTCTAGAATCTCGGTGCGACTCAGCGCCCGCCGCGGATTGCGCATCATGAAACGCAGCAGCTCGAATTCGGTTGAACTCAGCGATAGCGGTTCACCGCCCCGGGTCACTTCGCGGCTTGCCCCGTCCAGCGTGAGGTCGCCCCCCGTCAGGCCCTCTTTTGCCGGCGGTGCCCGGTGGCTGGAGCGGCGCAACAGCCCCCGCAGCCGGGCGACCAGTTCTTCCAAACTGAACGGCTTGGTCATGTAGTCGTCAGCGCCCGCGGTTAATCCGGTCACCCGATCCATCACCGAATCGCGGGCGGTGAGAAACAAGGTGGGCGTATACGGATCGGATTCGCGGACCCGCGCCAGGACTTCCAGCCCGTCGACATCGGGCAGCATGATGTCCAAGACGAGCACGTCAGGGCCGATCTTGTCGAACTTGGAGACGGCTTCTTGCCCGTTGTGGGCGACGTCGACGACCCAACCCTCGTAATGCAGCGCCATCTTCACCAGGTTGGTCAGTGCCGGTTCGTCGTCGACCAGCAACACCCGGATCGGCGAGCCATCGGCCCGGTGGATCCGGGGCAGCTGCCCGAGTATGGCCTGGCGTGGGCGTTGATACCCCGACATTGCCGTCATGTCCCCACATTCTTCCTGGCGCACATGTGGTTGTCACGGAGCTCATAGAGACCTCAAATGTTTCACGCTCCGCGTAGCCGGTGGCCGATCGACAGATATGTGTTTTCTATGTGTGTGATCAGCATCCTCGATGCGGCAGCTATTCGAAAAATACTGTGAGGCTTGGCTGTTGGCTGATGCATTGCCAGGCGCTTCGGAGGCTGTGTGCCTAAACAGTTGGGCGGTAACCGCATTCGGTGTGTATCCACCAGCCGTATCTCGTGAATAGCCGGCTGTCGGGAGGCAAGGCCGGGATTGGTTCAAGACGGCCGCAGACGACGACGGCTGTGTTGGTGAGCAAAGGGTGAGCTGTTCGTGGACGCCCGGGACGCCAGCGCCCGATCGTATGCGGCGACCGAGGCCGCCGACGCGATCGCGGTCCGCTAGCAAACAGGAGGCGAGCAAAGATGGACTTCGGGGCGATGCCACCGGAGATCAACTCCGCGCGGATTTATGCCGGCCCGGGCGCCGGGCCGATGCTGGCTGCGGCCGCGGCGTGGGACGAGCCGGCCGCCGAGCTGTAGTCGACAGCGGCCTCCTATCAGTCGGTGGTCACCGGCCTCAGGGCTGGCTCCTGGCAAGGGCCGGCATCGTGTCGATGGCGGCGGCCGCGGCACCTTATGTGACCTGGATATCCGCCAGCGCGGCGCCGTGCGAACAGGTGGCTAATCAGGCCAGGGCGGCTGCGAGCGCTTTCGACACGGCGTTTGCGATGACGGTGCCTCCGCCGTTAATCGCCGCCAACCGCGCCCAGCTGGCGGCACTGGTCGCGACGAACATCCACGGGCAGAACACACCGGCGATCGCGGCCACCGAGGCGCAGTACGGGGAGATGTGGGTCGGTGGGCATGTTGTCGGTGCCGCAGAGTTGGGGTGAAACGCTGTCGGCTGGGCCAATCGGCACCTCAAGCGCCATGCCGTTACCAGGCGCCCCCTGGGGCATCGGCTGGCGCGTCGAGCGCCCCGAAGATGCCGGACCCCGGTCTTGCCGCACGCGAGGCTGATGGCGGGATTCACCAAATCGCGCTGCGGCCCAAGGTGATTACGCATTCGCCGATCGCCGGTTAGATCCATGGTCGGCCGGCAACGGCTGTGGCCCGCACACGGGGTCGGTGTGCGGGCCACGTGTTGTGCTGGTTGCTATGCCCAGCTGGAGCCGACCGCGCTGTCGGTGCTGGCCATGTTGCTGCTGGCGGTTTGCACCTTTTGGCCGTGGGCGTTGGCCTGCTCGTAGATCACCTGGAAGTTGCGGCCCAGTTCGGTGATGAACTGTTGGCACGCCGTCGACCCGGCGC